>CAYFWT010000028.1:0-35728 GCA_964346955.1 uncultured Candidatus Saccharibacteria bacterium | reverse complement strand
TATCACTAGACAGTTAGGCCGGACCATAGAGATGACTGAAGATAAGGCCTTTGTTATATCAACTGGCTATACCAGCTTTTTAATGGGACTTGTGACAGTGATCCTACACAATGTCTGGGTGTGGGATTGGCCGGTTGTTATCACCATCCTTGCATGGTCTACCACAATAAAAGGCATTACAAAAATCGGCTTTCCGGAGCAAATCCACAAGCAGGCCCAGAGGTTTAAAAAGAGTCAGTGGCTAAGCGCTGCTGCTTTGATCGTTCTCGGTGCATGGCTCCTCTGGATGGGGTTTTAATATGAAAAATATACTTACAATCTCAAGAAAGCCTTTAATGGTCTCGTATTATTTTCTACTGGACCCAAGTGGCCAGCCACCTAGGGCACCGGTTCGAGAGACCGGAGTGCCTCAAATTATAAAGGCAACTGTGAAAAATGCGGTTGTTTTTTTATTTGTTTTCTAAAGAATAAGCTAGAGGTATTGACAAGGTTTTTCCATTTGATAAAATATATATACCTATACCTATGGTGGGGGTGTGAAAAATTTATAAATTTATAAAAACATAGCTATGTACTCAGAGAAAATATTAAATAATCAAAGAAGATAAAAATATGAGAAAAGTATCTTTATTTCTAATCGTTTTTTTAGCTCTCCCGGCTGTTGTTTTTGCCAATGGCGACGATGGTCATATGGGTGATGGGGGCAATATGATGAATTTTGGCTTAATGCCTTTTGGTTGGCTTGGCGGAGTTTTTATGGCTTTATTCTGGGTGGTAGTTATTGTTGGGATTATTGCCTTGATAAAGTGGTTGACCAATCAAGGCCAAGAGCAAACTAAAAGTAGGTCTGCTTTAGATATTCTCAAGAGACGCTACGCTAAAGGAGAAATAACTAAGGACGAGTTTGAGAAAATGAAAAAAGATTTAGAATAAACTTATTTATGAAGAGAGGTCATCATAATCATCATTTAATGATGGAAAAGGATTTTAAAAAGAGATTTTTTATCTCCTTGATTTTAGTTTTGCCTATTTTAATATTGTCTCCGACTATTCAAAAATGGCTGAGCTTTTCTATTCCAAGATTTTTCGGCTATAACTATGTTTTGTTTTTACTCGCCTCAATAGTTGCTCTTTGGGGGGCTTGGCCTTTTTATCAAGGAGCCAAAGATGAATTGAAGAAAAAAGTTTTTGGCATGATGACTTTGGTTAGTTTAGCTGTTGGCGCTGGTTATCTTTATAGCTTAGGAACTACTTTTTTCTTTGAAGGAGAAGATTTTTATTGGGAAATTTCTACTTTAGTTCTTTTTCTGCTTTTTGGTCATTGGATGGAAATGAAAGCAGTCAGAAAATCTTCCGGTGCCTTAAATGAATTGGTTAAATTGATTCCACCTAAAGCTAATTTAATTAAAAAAAGGGAAATAGTTGAAGTTAGAACAGAAGAACTAAAGGCAGGGGACATGGTTTTGGTTAAGCCGGGCGAAAAAATACCGATTGACGGAGAGGTTATTGAGGGGACAAGTAATGTTAATGAGGCCTTAATTACCGGGGAGTCAAAACCAGTTAGCAAAACTAAAAATAGTCAGGTAATTGGCGGAACAATCAATATCGATGGTTCTTTGAGGGTTAAAATTACTAAAACCGGCCAAGAGACAGCTTTGGCCCAGATAATCAACTTGGTTAAGACAGCCCAAGAATCAAAACCAAGGAGTCAAAAATTAGCTGACCGGGCAGCTCATTATTTAACTTTAACTGCTATTGTTATTGGACTTTTAACCTTTATTTATTGGTCAGCGGTGGCTGGTCAAGGTATATTATTTGCCCTTACTTTAACTATTACAGTTATTGTCATTACTTGTCCTCATGCTTTGGGCTTAGCTATTCCAACCGTGACGATTATTTCAACCACCTTAGCGGCCAAAAATGGTATTTTAGTTAAAGATATGCGAGGAGTAGAATTAGCCCGTCAACTAGATTATATTATTTTTGATAAAACCGGCACTTTGACTAAAGGCGAGTTTGGCGTTTCTGATATTATTGAATTAAGCAACTTGAATAGAAAAGAAATTCTAGCTCAGGCAGCTGGACTAAGTATCCATTCTGAGCATTTTATTTCCCAAGGAATTATCAATAAAGCCAAAGAAGAGAATTTGACTATCAGAGAAGCAACTAATTTTCAATCAATGGCTGGCCAAGGAATTAAGGGGGAAATTGGAGGAAAGGAAGTTTATTTAGGAAATAAGGCTTTAATGGAATCATTAAATATTAATCTTGAGCCAGTTTTAACAAAGGTTGAAGAATTGTCCTTAGGGGGCAAGACAGTTGTCTATCTAGCTAGTGAAAACAAGTTAAGAGGCTTGATTGCCTTGGCAGATATAATTAAAGAAGAATCAAGAAAGGCAGTTAAGAGATTAAGGGGGTTGGGTATCAAAACAGCAATGTTGACTGGCGATAATCGAAAAGTGGCTGAATACGTGGCTAAAGAATTAGGATTAGACACTTTTTTTGCCGAAGTTTTGCCGGGTGATAAATCAGCCAAAGTAAAAGAATTACAAAAAGGAGGAAAAATCGTGGCCATGGTCGGTGACGGGGTTAATGATGCGCCGGCCTTGACCCAGGCTGATATTGGTATTGCTGTCGGGGCAGGTACTGATGTGGCTATTGAATCAGCTGAGATAGTTTTGATTAAGAACAATCCCTTAGATGTTGTTAAGTTAATTAGATTGAGCAGAAAAACAATGGCTAAAATGAAACAGAATTTAGGTTGGGCCACTGGTTATAACTTAGTGGCAATACCTCTGGCCGCCGGGATACTCTATAAATGGGGAATCATTTTGAGACCAGAATGGGGGGCTTTGATTATGGCGGCTAGTTCAATAATCGTGGTGGTTAATGCTTTATTGCTTAAAAAAGAGAAATTATTGACTTAGATTGGGTATATCTAGTGACAATATTTTTCTTTTGCAGTATACTAAATCTGGTTCTGGACCGTGTTGGGACTCACCTAAGGCATCTTATGAGAAATCCCAGAAACACTTGCTGGGATTGAAGATAGGTTCGAATCCTACCTCCCCAGCCACCGTAGGCACTGGTTCGAAGGACCGGTGCGCCTATTTTATTTGAAATAAAAAAGTGAACTTTGTTGTATTAAATAATAGGGAGTTTATATATGCCTCGACCGGCAAGCAAGCTTCCAGATGAGGAAGTAGTGCAGATGGTTCAGTCAGGCAAAATTGAGTCATTTGGGATATTAGTTAAACGGTACGAAGCGAAAATGGTGCGTTATGCTAGAAAATTTCTTTTTAATCACAATGACGTTGAAGATTTGGTCCAGGAAGTATTTATTAAAGCATACACTAATATCCAAAGTTTTGATGCCTCAAGGAAATTCTCTGCCTGGCTCTACCGCATCGCTCACAATGAATTCATTAACGCCATTAAGAAAAAAGGCAAAGAACCAGTGCCTTTTTTTGACTTAGATATTTTGTTGCCACGTTCTGTATCTTCAGAAAATGCTGATAAAGAGACCAATGAGCGAGAAATTCGTCGGATGATTGATAAATGTCTTGATAAGCTGGACATTAAATATCGTGAGCCGTTGATTCTCTATTATTTTGAGGAGTTAAGTTATAAGGAAATTGCTGATATCTTACATATTCCCATGGCCACGGTCGGCATTAGATTAAAAAGAGGTAAAGAAAATATGAAATCCCTTTGTCAAAAATTAGGTTATCATTATGAAAAATAATTTAAAAAAATCATCATTAAGTAAAAAAGTGCTTGATAGAGTACAAAGCGGACAGGTTAAAATGCGCTCAAAGAAATACTTTATTTTGAGGGCTGTTTTAATTGCTTTACTTACCTTATTGGTCGCTCTTTTTGTCTTATATCTGGTCAGTTTTATCATTTTCAGCTTACGAGCCAGCGGCGTCTGGTTTTTGCCTGGCTTTGGTTTTCCGGCCATGGGAATTTTATTTCTCTCCTTGCCCTGGCTTTTAATTTTAATAGCGGTAATTTTGATTATCGTCTTAGAGTTGTTTGTTAAGCGTTTTACTTTCGCTTATCGGAAGCCGATTCTTTATTCAATCTTGGGTATTATTGTATTTACTATTTTAGGTAGTTTTGTCATCGCCAAGACACCACTACATCCAGACCTTTTTTGGAAAGCTCGCCAAGGAAAATTACCTATGGCCGGAAAATTCTATCGTGGTTTTGGTATGCCCAAACTTTCTAATGTCCACTGTGGTACTGTTTCTAGTACAACCGACAATGGTTTTTATTTAGAAACACCTAAGGGTGAAATATTAACTATTGTGGCTATCTCAACCACCCGTTTTTTATTGGGGAAAGATATTAAGAAAGATGATAGAGTGGTAGTTTTAGGGAAACGAGACGATGGTACGGTAGAAGCTTTTGGGGTTCGTATAGTTGATAATCAATTTGATATCTTTGGCCGTCGAGTTCATCGACTAATACCTTTGAATAAATAGTCAGGTAATTTAATATCTAAAAAACTGCTCCCAGGAGCGGTTTTTTAAATGGTGAAAGAAAAAGCTTTTTTGGTTGTATTAATAAAGAGAAGGCCGAACGAGAAGAGAGGGTTTTTGCTCGTCTTTCGGCCTTCTTTTTTTACCCCGTTAGAAATCCGTTCCGCCAAAGGCGGAACGGCAGTCGCCTAAGGCGACTTATTTCTAACGGGGTAAACAAGTGAAATATAATCAATTATTATTTGTAATAATAGATAGAGCCTCGTACCAAATCCTTTGTCCTCTCTAAGGAAGAGGTAGAGGGCAAAGGTCGAGCCATAATTTAATAAATCAATAAAAACAAAGCTATGAAAAAATTATTGGTCTATTCACTTTTAGCAGTTAGTTTATTTGGTCTCTTAGGAGTAGGAGTAGTTTCAGCTGGCTGGTTTGGTCGTTTTAGTGATGCCTCGCCTGAAGAAATTGCTCAGCACCAGGAAACAATGTTCCAAAAGAAAGCAGCCCTTTTAGGTATCAGCGTAGATGAAATGAAAGATGCCTGGGCCGAAGGTAAGACACTTAAAGAAATAGCTGAAGAGCAAGGCATTACTGAAGAGCAGCTTCAAGAGCGCATGATGGAAGTAAAGAAAGAACGCTTACAAGCTCGCCTCCAGGCCATGGTAGCCAATGGGGTCATCACCCAGGAGCAAGCTGACCAGCGTCTCCAGTTTATGGAGGAACGGTTTGCCAGCGGTGAGATGGAGGAATGCTTTCACAAAGGTTTTGGCAAAGGTTTCGGCTGGTAAAATTTACTCCCCATAACTGCTAAAGTCCACCCCGTAGTACAACAAAAGTTGTACTACGGGGTTCACCCCCCGCAAGGAAATCTGAAACTCTCTGTTTCTAAAGGCCTTCAATAAGGCGCCCAGGGAACGGAGTGCTTTTTTAATATTATTTAAGATTTCTCATTTGCCTCATTTCGACTGGCTCAACGCAGGCATTTATGGTAGAATTACAGCGACCGAAATAGGTTGGGAATGAGTAATAAAATCCATTTGGGTAATGAGCAAAAAAACCGTATTTATTTTTCTCCTTGTCTTATTTATCGCTTTTTTGTTTGCTTCCTCTGCCTACCTGCAGAGAGTTCTGCTTGACCTGACGGTAGTCTTTGACGAGTTCGTCCAACAACATCCGGTCTTCGGCCCAGCGGCCTTTTTCTTGCTGGCAGCGATCTCGATTCTTTTGGGGCCGTTCAGCAGCGCCCCTGTCCTGCCTTTTGCAATAGCCGCCTGGAAAGTGGTGCCGACGTTATTACTCCTTTTACTCGGCTGGCTGGCAGGTGGTTGCGGGGCTTATGTAATTGGCCGCTATGCGGGACAGCTACTGGTAGGTAAAATTGTAGGACAGCGGCGGCTGGAGAAATGGATAGCCGAGTTGAAACCACGGATGACCTTCCCGCTGCTTTTATTGTTTCGCCTGGCCATGCCGTCGGAAACTGGCTATGTATTTGGACTGCTTAGTTATCACTTCGGCCGCTACCTTTTGATTACATTTTTAGCTGAGCTGCCCTTCGCCCTATTGACCGTCTATGCAGGCGATGCCTTCCTCCGGACCGGCTGGTGGTCGTTTGTGGCATTGCTCTTAGCTGGCCTGGCTATTATCGCCCTGGCATATTATCTGTTCATTCGTCGCTTCAAGAAATAAGCTTCGGGTATTCAGTGACAGCTCGTCTTTCTGATTTATCTTCTATTAGTGATTCCTAGATTATGTTTCCAAAAGCTTTTATTATTGTTCTAAATTGGAATAATTGGCCCGATACCTTGGCATGCCTCGAATCGCTTAAGAATAATGACTACCCCAATTATCAGGTAGTCATTGTTGATAATGGATCAGATGAAAAGCCTTCCGCTCCGCCTCGGGGAGCCAAAATTATTTACAATAAAAAGAATTTGGGGTTTGCTGGTGGCAACAATGTGGGGATAAAATATGCTTTAGAAAAAAGGGCTGATTATATTTTACTTTTAAACAACGATACGATAGTTAGCCAGGATTTTTTAACAAAGTTAATTGAGGTAGGGGAGAAAGATAAAAAGTCTGGTCTTTTAGGGCCAAAAATCTACTTCGCTGATGAGCGAGAGAAAATTTGGTTTGCTGGTGGCCAGGTTAATTGGCTCTATAATAAGGGTGAGATGAAAGGTTATAGTGAGATAGATAGGGGACAATATGATGACCCGGTAGTTCAAGAAACAGATTATATTACTGGCTGTTGTCTTTTAATTAAAAGAGCAGTGATAAAAAAAATTGGTTTGATGCCGGAAGATTATTTTTTATACTACGAGGACACTGATTGGTCTCTGAAAGCGAGGCGAGCGGGCTTTAAATGTAGCTTTGTTTCTCAAGCCAGCATCTGGCACAAAGGCTCTAAAAGTAGTCTCGAAGGCTCATCCTCATATATTTATTACCACATCAGAAATGGCTTAATCTTAGCCCGACGATACGCTCCTTGGTATGTTAAACCCTTGGTCCATTTAGATGTTTTTTGGCGAATTATCAAGCAGCTGATCAAGTTAATTTTCTTTCCTCAAAGGCGAACCTGGGCCAAATATATTTTGTTAGGGATAAAGGATTTTTATTTAGGTAAACGAGGTAAGAAGTGACAGGGACAGTCCCTAAGGGACAGTCCTTGGATAAGATAATCTATGACCATTGGTCTCGATGCCCACAATTTAGAAGGCCAACGCACCGGGGTGGGTCGTTATTTAATCAACTTACTTTTTCAGTGGAATAAATTTGATCTGCCCAAGGAATTAGGATTTATTCTCTATTTCAAAAAAGAAATTCCTAAGGATTTAGATTTATCAGATTCTCTTTTTAAAAAAAAGCTTCTTCAGGCGTCCTTTGGTTGGCAAAGTAACGCTTTTTTTATTCATTATCTTTTGCCGCGAGCTGCCCAAAGAGATAAAGTTGATATTTTATTTTGCCCTGGCTATATTGCCCCAATTTTTTATCAAGGTAAAATTACCCTGGCCCTCCATGACATTATTTATCAAGCCCGACCCGAGCTTTATAGTTGGCCCAGTATTTTTGATAGAATATTACTTAAGAAAGTTTCTCAAATTTCTGCTCAAAAAGCCAAAATTATTTTTACTCCTTCAGAGTTCACCCGCCAAGAAGTTTTAAAACATTATCAAGTTGATTCTAATAAAGTTTTTAATGTCCCTCTGGCCGCTGATGAATCGTTCAAAAAAATCTCTGACCAATCTCAAATTGCCCAGATTAAGAAAAAATACCAAATCAAAGATAAATTTATTTTTTACATTGGCTCAATTTTTAACCGCCGCCATTTGCCAGAAGTGATTGAAGCTTTTGAAAAAATAGCTCCTCGATTAACCAATTATCAATTTTTGATTATCGGCGCTAATCATACTTCGCCTTTTGTTGATATAGATGGTTTAATTGAAAGGGTTAATAAGAAACTCGGCCGTCAAGCTATTTTGCGTCAGGATTATTTAAGCGGCCCGGATTTGGTTACTCTCTATAATGCAGCTGACCTGTTGGTTTGGCTTTCTGATTATGAAGGTTTTGGCTTGCCAGTTTTAGAGTCAATGGCTTGCGGCGCGCCAGTAATAACCAGTCCTTTGACTTCTATTCCCGAGGTGGCTGGTCAAGCAGCTATTTATGTTCAAGACTCAAAAAACATCAAAGAAATTTCCCAGGCGATTTATCAAGGACTAACCGACCAGCCGCTTCGCCAGGATTTAATCAGCCGGGGATTAGAACAAGCTCAGAAATTCTCCTGGCCAGAATGCGCCCAAAAGACCTTAGATGCTTTACTTTTTTAGTTTTTTGGGTTAGAATAAAAATACAATTTAATATTCCGCGGTAGCTCAATGGTAGAGCAACTGGCTGTCGGTTGGCAGCCCCCAACAGAAATGTCGGGGTGAAAACTTTGGGATAACGGTGGAAGCTAATTCTGCCAACACCGTGGGAACCCGAATTGGGGCCCGTAGAGACTAGATACCAAAGCGCCTAAAGCTTTTTTGGCTAAGGCGATGATATAGTCCACCCCAATATGAAAATATTGGATTTTGTGTAACCAGTGGGTTGTAGGTTCGAGTCCTACCCGCGGAGCTCGTCCTTGACAACAAGCATACTTTTATGGTATGCTTGTTTTAGTTCTTTGAATAATAACGAGGTAACTGAAAAATATAATTATATTCCTAAGTATTGGGAATATTCGTAAAGGAGGTGCTTTATGTTTCTATTTCCTGAGATTGCCAAGGACATTTTGAGAGAGTTGATCTTAGCAGAAGAACAAAAGAGTCCGCTGACGCTGGAGGAAGCTAATCGTCGCTGGGGGAAGGGATCGACTTGGGAGGATTTAGTTGATACTGGATATATTCGGCGTCTGCCCGAAGCCGTTACTGTAACGGAACAAGGGCGACAGTGGTATAATAGCCACTAAGAACTTTATTTATAGGTATAAGAACTGGAAACAGCCGTCCTTAATGATTCTTCATTTGGGCGGTTTTCTTTTAGCCAGATTAGGGAATCTATCAAAATACCAAGTTCTAACTTTGTTCCAGCCGGGGAGCTCGCATATTGACGCAAGCATACTTTTATGGTATGCTTGTTTTAGTTCTTTAAGAACATTAGATACAGAGGAGGGAGATCATGGAAGAGATTACAATCATGGAAAAGATTTTAGTGTATTCTTCTGGAATATCAACAATATTCTTTTTCATTATTCTGTTATTGGGTTTAATAACAGAGAGGATTGAAGTGTCACGGACTCCCTATGAATTTTCCTATGGGAGATTAACTGTAATTGGAGGATGGGGTCTTTTTGTATCTCTTTTTACGTTTTTATTGTCGTTGTGTGGTGCATATGCGACGTAAGAGTTGTCGGGCTATAAGGAGCGGACAGTGACAAAAGTTTGCTCCTTTTTTTCATTTAATATTTAGTGCTAATTTTATTTTCCCTAAAATTTCTTCGGGATTTTTAACCAAATCTATCCACCCAAAGGTTCGAAAATCGTCCCATCCGGGGAGCCCTGATAAAAAATTGCCTCACAGGCGGTTTTTTGGTAGAATAGAAGAATGAATATTAAAATTTTAATTGTTTTAATAGTTTTAATTGGTTTGGGTATAGGAGGATATTTTTTGATTAGAGGTCCTGTTCAAAAAGAATGCGGGGTTGAAGAAAAACTTTCTTTAGAGGAAAAGGAAAAAGTTATTCCTCAGGCTTACCAATTAAATGTTCCAAGAGTTTTTACTGGGGAAGTTCTAAAAGAAAAAGAAACCGAAGAGGCGCCTGGTTTATGTTATCTTGGAGCTTTTGCGATGTTGGTTTTATTTGATGATCCAGATTTAGATTTCACTGAAATCGTTGCTTATTCTGGGATTGGAGTAACAGCTAAAAATGTTGTTCCTTTTGTTGGCTTAACAAATGATTTCCAAGGAAATTCTATTATAACTGGAGCCGAAAATCTTGGCTATAATTTTGTACTAGGGCTTTTGTCTAGAGGCAAAGATTCAATCACTAATTCTCAATTTAATTTTAAGGAAAGCGCTAAAGAATTTAAATGTTTTAGCAATAAGAAAGAAGCTGCCCACTATTTAAAAAGTATAATCTCCTCTGACAAACCAGTTTTGGTTCATTTAGACCTTTATTATGTTGCCGATGATTTTGCCAAAATTTCTCCTAACTGGGCATCATGGGAAAAAATTCATGCCTCTCACTTTATGACCGTTACTGGTTATGATGAGAATTATGTTTATATCAATGACCCTACCGAACATGATTTAGCCATAAAAAATATGCCAACTTCACACAAAAACTTTTTAGAAGCTTGGAAAAATGGTGCTAATCCTAAGCTAAAGGGCCACAAGCTTGGTCCTTATTGGATGCTTTATCTTAAAGATAAAGCTAAAAGAAAATCAATAGAAGAGATAATGGCCTGGAACAGAGAGATATCCGAGAATACTGCCTTTGAAATAAGAGAAGCTCTGAATTACTCCTTCATCGGGGAAATGGCGGTAGGCCGTTTGGAATTTGCAAAATTTTTGGAAAGGAATGGCTATCAAAATGCTGCTAATCTCTATAGAGAAGCTGGTAATTTATATTTAAAAAACCCCACGATAGACGAACTATCTTTAATAGCTGGCAAAGAAGAAGAAGCTATGAACTCTTTATGAAAAGCAAAATTTTAATTATTCTGGCCATTTTAATTTCATAGAAAATTTATTTAACCAAATGCTTTCTACTTTTAGGTTTTTAGAGTAAAACAGGTTCTAACGTCGTCCAGCCAAGCGAGTTTTTGTAGCCCGAGTCTTTGGCTCGGGTTTTTGGTTGACATTTGATTGAAAAAGTATTATTTTTTAAGCGGGGAGTACTAAAGGTCGTTGGAGGAATTTAACAGTATTAAAAATATGAGAGTATATCAGGTAGCTATTGTAGGTATTTTAATGATTGTTTTAGTTGCTCTTGTAATCCCAAAGGAAATATTTGCAGGTCCTTCATTTAGGATTTTAAGTTGGGCAAGAAAGGTTTTAGTTATAAATACTGAAAGTGAACCTGTTCCTGTTGAAGTTATAAATGGTGGTAATAGTCCTAATGGGTTAGGAACTGAGATAGTAACTTTTTGGGATAATGAATGTAGTTTAACTGAGGGCGATATTTCACCAGTAATAGATACAGACGGCTATACCAGATTATCAGTTCATCCTTTGCAAGTTGATACTCAGTATTGGGCTTGGGATATAGAAGTTTCCTTAGATAATGTGAATTGGCTGGCCCAAGATGAAGAGGTTCGCCGTGGACAAGGTATTGTAACTTATGAGATTGTGGCTCCTTACTACCGTGCTAAAATATTTCAGGCAAGTTCTGGTTGTCTAACTTTAAAGGGCTATTTAAAGTAACAAATTACATTTTCTTCTTATAAAAACCCATAAACTCTTCATTAATCAGAGAGTTGACTTGAGGGTGTCTGTCCCCACTTAATCGCCTTAAAGGCGATTTTTTGGTAGAATTAAGATATGAATTCGTGGATTAAAAATGCAATAATTTATCACATTTTTATTGATAGATTTGCTGGCTTTGACCCGAAAGCTGATGACACAAAACCAGATTGGATAGGTGGAAATATTAGAGGTATTATAGAAAAATTGCCTTATTTGAAAAGCTTAGGAGTGAACTGTATATGGATTTCGCCGTTTTATAAAAACTCTGCCTATCATGGTTATCATATAACCGACTTTTATGAGGTTGATGAACACCTTGGCACAAAAGAAGAGCTGAAAGAGCTTATTAACAAATGTCGTAAAGCAGAAATCAATACTATAATTGGCAATGTGCCCAACCATTGTTCTTATAAACATCCATTCTTTCTAGATGCCCAAAAAAATACAAACAGCAAATATAAAAATTGGTTCACTTTTACCAAGTGGCCAAATGAATATTTAACTTTTCTTCATTGTAAAGAATTACCAAAATTAAACTTAGATAATAAAGAAACCAGGGATTATATAATAAAAAACGCAATTTATTGGATTGAAGAATTGGGCACGGATGGATTGAGACTCGATCATTCAGTTGGGCCTTCTCATGATTTTTGGAGAGAATTTGTCACAAAGGCAAAGAAAAAAAAGAAAGACTTAGTTCTCATTGGTGAGGTTTGGTTCGAGGGAGTAACCTTAGACGATCTAAAAACAATAGAAATGAGAGGTGATTGGATGATTTATCTTCTTAACAAATATTTTCATATGAGAGACCCAGCTATGCTAAACTATGTTGGGGTTTTGGATGGATGTTTAGATTTCACGTTCAATAGACTGGTTAGAGACTTTGTGGCAAAAGAGAGTATTTCGGAAAAGGAATTTAGAGAAAGATTGAAGAAGCATTATGATAGATTTCCGAAAAACTTCTTGTTGCCAACTTTTCTAGATAACCATGATATGAACCGATATTTATTTGAAGCTGGAGGAGATAAAGAGAAACTCAAAAAGGCTGCAGAAATTTAATTTAGTATTGGGCAACCAAAAATTATATACTATGGAACAGAAATTGGTTTATCGCAGGACCAAGATATCAAAGACTTTAGAGAACATGGTGATTTACAAGCAAGAAAAAAGATGATATGGGATAAAGACAAACAAGATCAATCTCTATTAAGTTTTTATAGGAAGATTTGTAATCTGGCTTATCAATAATTTATGATTTTCAACAGGTTTTAACCATTTTAAGGTTCGAAAATCGTCCCAGCGGGGGAGCTCGTAGAGAGGTTGCCATGAAGGCAATTTTTTGTATAATGGAGGAGGAGTTTCTAAAAAATTAAATACTCAAACCTATTAATACTTAAATATATGAAAAAAACACCACTTATTATCATTTTTGTAGTTATTGCTCTAGTTCTTGTGGCCTGGTGGCAATTTGGCACCCAAAAAGCACCAAAAATCACTAATTTTGAAGAATGTGTTGCCGCTGGCAACCCGGTAATGGAGAGTTATCCTCGCCAGTGCAGACACGGGGATGAGATATTTATTGAGGAAATTGAATCTACTCAAGAAGTTGTTTCATTTAGCGACAAAGAACTCGGCCTTTCTTTTGACTATCCGTCTAGATTCGGGGATGTTAGCGTGGCTGTGTTTGAGCCCGGCAAAAGACCCGGCGGCGAGACTGGAGAAAAACTGGTCGGCACTTTTTCGGAATTTTCCGGTTTAGAATTTGGGGGTATCACTGATGACTTCAGTGCTGGTCGGGAGGGTCTGCTTACCGACACGCGTGGGTTTTTAGAAGAAAACGGAAAGTACTATTTTAAGTTTGTGTCGGCCAAGGATCCTAGGAGTTTTGAACTTCAACCTTTAAAGGTTATAGAGAAAGACTTTGGCAAAATATTATTGTTAAACGATCAAAGTTTCGAGGCCGAACGCGAAGGAGTCGAAGGTCCGGTGCTCGGGGTGGGAGACGGCCGGTTGGCCGGACTGATGAATCTGAAGAGTACCAAGTTCCCAGGAATAGTTTTTTACAACTGGAATGTGGCCGAATTCCCCTTAGCAGAATTCGAAGCACTGTTAAACTCGGTGCGCATAAGTAGTCCGGAGTTGAAAACCTTCACTCAAACCAAGGGTCCGGTCGGCTATTCTATTGATGTACCTTTTAGCTGGTTTCCGCACGAGAACGGTCCAAGCGTCATCTTTACCCAAGATAGTGAGCTTGATATCCCTTTTGGCACCGAAGGTGCCGCTATTGGTCCTAATTTCTATATTATCGTGCATAATATTACTGATATTGAAGGAGTTACTACATACGAGGAATGGCTTGATGCAAACGGAATGACAGAAAAAAGCTCTCTTTTTGTAGAAAGCAAAGATGTGAATATAAGCGGGTATGAAATGAAGCGGGTTGTTGTCGAAGGGGCTGGCTTTGGCGGTGAAGTGCTTCACTATGTGTACTTTGTAGATATCCAAAGAGTCGTAACCCTTAGCCAGTATCCATACGATCCGGACTTAACTATCACACAAGTATTTGAGGCTGCGGTTCAAACGTTCCGTGTGCCGGAGCGACAAGATTAGATGGTATCTTTTTGATTTCGAAAACCTGCCTGTCGGTAAGTAGGTCGTCCCAGCAGGAAAGCAGCAATAAAGTCGCCAAAGAGGAGATTTTTTGGTAGAATAGAAACGTATTATAAAATAATAAATTAAATAGCAATTATGATGACCAATGAACTTCCAAAAATGAATATGGATAGAGCAGAAACAGGATGTTGTCCAAGATTTAATCCTGAGCCATGGGACCAACAAACTTTTGTGTTTGAAAATAAGCTGTTTGTTAAAGCAAGAACAATAAGTTTTTGGCATATACCTTTGAATATGGGAGCTGTATTTCCCAGAGTCTGGAAAAAAATTGAGCAGGAACAAGCCGTCGGAGATAGTTTTTTAGTGTTATCTTATGACCCTTCTCCGTGGAGAGGTGAACATTATTTTGCTGTAGAAAGAGATGTTTCTGGAGAAGAGATGGTTAGATTATCAGGGGCTTTTCTGACTAAAGTCTTTGAAGGTCCCTTTAGTGAGGCAAAAAATTGGGTGAGGCAGGCGGAGGAATATGTAAAATCAAGGGGCAAGATAATGAAAAAACTATATTTTTTCTACACAACCTGTCCCAAATGTGCAAAGCATTATGGTAAGAATTATGTAGTTGCTTTTGTTGAAGTTTAGCCTATGAACAAAGAGGTAAGTCAATATATAAAGAAACAAAAATCTCCACAAAAGGAGATTTGTCAAAAAGTACGGAAGATTATAATAAAAACATTTCCAAACATCAAAGAAAAGATGTGGGTAGGTGTGCCATGGTATGGGAAGAGATATTATATTGTTGCCCTTAAAAATCATGTGAATGTAGGATTTGCCATAAAGGGCTTGCCTAAAAAAGAATTAAATCTATTTGAAGGAAAAGGCAAAACAATGCGGCATATAAAAATATATTCATTAGAAGATATTAATGAGAAGCAGATTATTAAGTTATTAAAAATAGCCAAGAAAGCAAAATGTAGTTGTTAGTACTTAAGCTTTGTTATCATAATCAAGTATAATATAAGCAAAATTTCCTGGTCCCTTGGCGGGGGTAGCGGACAAATTCTAATTTAAACAAAGAAAAGAGAAAAAAATATGAAATCAAAAAAGATAATTTATTTAGTTTTGGGAGGAATTTTAGTATTAAGTTTTTGTGTTTCTTCTGCCATGGCTGCTGAATTTCGGGCGGCTGGAAAAGGAGGAAATGTGACTATCAGTCAAGAAGAGAAAGTAAGGAATCTATACACGGCTGGTAATATGATTTCCATTGAGGGCGATATTGAAAAAAGCTTACACGCTGCTGGAAATGTCATCACCATCGGTGGCGATGTTGAAAATAACATTTACGCAGTGGGAAACACCATAGTAATTCGGGGCAAGGTTGGTGATAGCGTTCATGTTGGCGGCAGTAATATAGTTATTGAAGGTGAAATAAAGGAAGATTTATTTTTAGCTGGTGGAAATATTGCTTTATCAAAATCAGCTTCTGTTGGTGGTGATTTAGTCGTGGCTGGCGGAACAGTAGAGATAGCAAGCCCAGTGACTGGTGATGTTTATCTGGCTGGCGGGCAGGTGACCATTAACAGTAAAATTGGTGGTCAGGTCAGAGCTAAAGTTGATGAACTAAATTTAGGCAGTCAGGCTGAAATCGCTAAAAATCTTAGTTATCGTTCTCCTAAAGAGGTTTCAATGGCTGAAGGGGCTAAGGTTTTAGGAGAAATTAGTTTTGAGAAAAAGGTCATTAAAAAGATAAAGCCATTCAAAAGTCCAAAAACACTTTTTGGTATTTTGACTTTAAGCTTTTTGATAAAGCTCTTGGCTACCATAGCGGCTGGTCTAGTCTTGATTTATCTTTTCAGGAATCTTACTGAACGGACTATCAAAGAAGGTCTAGCTCATTTTTGGGCTAATCTCGGTCGTGGTTTTTCCGCTTTGATTTTAACGCCCATAGCTTGTATCATTCTTTTAGTTACCGTGGTCGGTGCTTGGTTAGCCGGATTAATTGGAGTGGCTTATACTTTAATGGTTCTTCTTTCTTTAGTTTTGGCTAGCATTGCTTTTGGTAGTTGGCTGATTAAGGTATTTAAAAAGCGGTCTGAATATTTGATTAATTGGCCCGCTGTAGTTTGGGGGGTGATTGTCTTAAACCTTATTGTTTTGGTGCCTTATCTTGGTTGGGTGGTTGGACTTATCTTTATGCTGATTAGCTTGGGAGCTCTTTATCGGTTGGTTTATCAAAGCCTCGTTTCGAGAAAGTAAAATACCTATAGACTGCCTTACTCAAGAAAGTAGGTTCTAACATCGTCCACGAGGGGGAACCCTCACCAAAAAATGGCTTATATAAGCCATTTTTTGGTACTTTTTAATTGTGGATAACTTAGGGGTTGACAGCTATGTTAGAATAATATAACATTAAGTTAGGTCGGTATAACATAATGTTTAAAATAATTAACTTTATCATTACAACTTATGAACAAAGATAAATTTCGTCTAATTTTAATGGCAGCAATTACTATTGCATTATTGACTACTATTAGTTTATACGGTTATATGGTGATTTCTAAAAAAGAAGTTGATCTTGGAAGTTCGATTGCTTTTATCATTCCTTTCCTGATAGTTTTTTTCATGGTATTTTTTATTGTTAGAAGGTATAAAGATGTCAAAGAGGGTATGCCCTTAGAAGATGAGAGATCAAGAAAGGTTATGACACAGGCAGCGGCCAAATCCTTTTACGTCTCTTTATACTGGTTGCTTTTTATTTCTTGGTTTGAAAGTTTTTTTGCCAGAACGTTGTTTGGCTTAGAGCATTTGACTGCTAGTAGCACTGTCGGTGGCGGTATTGCTGGCATGGCTGTTGCCTTTTTTATTTTCTGGATTTACTACAATAGAAAAGGTAAATTAGTTTAATATGAAAAATCGCATTAAAGAATTTAGAGCAAAATATAATATGACCCAAGAAGATTTAGCCAGAAAAGTTGGCGTACGAAGAGAGACAATTGTCTTTCTTGAAAAAGGCAAATATAATCCCTCTCTTAATCTTGCCCACGAAGTGGCTAGAACGCTAAAAACAACAATTGATGAGTTATTTACTTTTGAGAAAGAAAAATAATTAACAGGCTCTAACATCTTTTGTCCCTCGGAGCTTTGGTTTTTGTTGCCTGGGGGTTATTGCCTCAGGCTTTTAAATTTATTAAAATAAGAAGTCTATGCTGGCGGACTTAATTTTGACAATAAATATAACTATGTAGTATTATTTACAAGGTCAGTCTAAAAATTAAGGATTAATTAATTTTATGAATAAAGAAATCTTTTTCAATCAGAGAAGTCAGACAAAATTATGGTTAGTAATTATTGCCATAATTATTATTGGTTTAGCTATTCTATTTTTTACTCAAAGAGGCGGGGAAGAGAAAGAAGAGATAATTAAAATTGGCGTGATAGTTCCTCTTAGCGGGGAAAACGGCCCTTACGGTTTAGCGGTTAAAGATAGTATAGAGTTAGCTAAAAGAGATATGGCTTTGGAGAATATTGAGTTGATTTATGAGGATTCTAAATGTGAAAAAGAAGCAGCCGTAACGGCTATCAATAAACTGATTTCTCTTGATGGTGTTCAAGCAGTTATCGGCGAGTTGTGTTCGCCGGCCACCTTAGCAGCTGCTCCAATTGCTCAAGAGAAGGGGGTGCCTCTGATAACTCCTGCCTCAACTAATACAGAAATAAGCGAGCTGGGAGATTATATTTTTAGAACCATACCCAGTGACCTTTTTCAGGGAAGCTTTGGGGCTGGTTTAATTTATCAAAATGGTTACCGAAAATTAGCCGTTCTTTACACTAACGAAGATTATGGAATTGGCTTTAATAATGTTTTGAAGAAGGTTTTCCCGGAGTTAGGTGGAGAAGTGGTGACTAGCCAAGCTTTTGAGAGGGGGACTCTTGATTTAAAAACTCAACTGACAGAAATTAAAAAGGCAGAAGCTGAGGCTATTTATATCATTTCTAACTCTCCAGATTCATCAATCGTTGCCTTAAAACAAATTAAGGAGCTTGATTTAGAGGTTGGCTTGTTTGGTTCAGAGGGCTTGAAGGGTAATGATATTATTGAAGGAGCGGCCGGGGCAGCTGAAGGTCTTATCTTGACGTCAGTCAGCATAGGGAAAACAGACTTTATTGAGAAACATAAATCAGTCTACAATAAAGAACCAGACCTATTCGCTGCTCAAGCTTATGATGCCTTTAAGGCGATTGCTTTAGTTATCAAAGGAGGAGCAAAAACTAAGAGTGAGATAAGAGATAAACTGGCTACCGTTGAATTTAATGGTGTTTCAGGGAAAATAAAGTTTGACCATAATGGGGACGTTGGTGGCAATTTTGATGTTTGTCAGGTTAAGGAGGGGGAGTTTGAATTACTGGAAGAATAAATTTTATCGTTAATTTATCTATAGTAAATTTGCTCTTACCAGTTTATGGTAGGGTTTTTAATTTAAGGGCTATTGATAAGTAATCCTTTAACTGATAAAATTGACAGTTAAAAGAGGTTAGGAAAATTATCTATGAAGTTATTAAATTTTATGGGAAAACATAAACGAATTGTTCGGTTAATTTCTTTGGCGGTGATTATTATTGGGGTGGTTTTAATATTTGTTAGCTCTCGAGCTTCAGAGGAAAAAGATGAGGAGTTTGCTAAAGCAGTGCCCAAAGTTGAGCTTGTTAATGTAGCTGATTATCAAGAAAGTGGTTCTAGAATAAATACTACTGGTTTGGTTGAGTCAATTGAACAGGTTGAACTTAAAAGTCAGGTTTCCGCTAAAGTGAGAAGCATTAATGTTGATTTAGGTGACCAGATTAATCCTGGGCAAATTTTAGTCAGTTTTGATAATGATGATGTCATGGCTCAACTGCTTCAGGCTCAAGCTAATTTAGAAGCCGCCCAAGCGCAGCTAGAAGAAATTGAGCGCGGTGCCCGGACCGAAGAACTTCGTCTTACTGAAACCCAAGTCCTTAGCGCTGAGACAGCGGTAGCTGATGCTGAGGTAAATCTTAAAAATGCCCAAAGTCAAGCTGAGGTAATTTTAAGTAATGTTTATAATTCTGCTCTGACTGCCCTAAAGAGCGCCGCTAACTTAGGGAAAAATTCCATATTATTTTTAAGCGATATTCAGAATACCTATTTTGAAGATTATAGCCAAGAGAGTCTTAGAGTTCAGGATGCTAAGGCAGTGGCTGTCTATACTTTTTTAGGTGAATTAGGCACTGGCCGCTGGTCAACCAAGTTTATCAGTGAATTAGCCGGTGGAGTTTTTGGTTTAGTCAATGAGATTAAAAATGGGCAAACTTTTGATGAGATTGATTTGGCGCTTTCAGAAATGATTATTGCTTTAAATAAAGTAAGAGATGCCCTCAATACCATACCAGTTTCAACTGACTTAAGCAGTGGTGACCGAGCTAATTTAGTTGTTGAAAAAAACACTATTGATGGCCAGATTACTTCGGTGACTGGCAGTCAGCAAGGGATAGCCCTTCAAAAAGCGGCTAATCAAAGTTTAATTGATGGAGCAGAAACAGGATTGAACAATGCCCTGAGTGCTTTAGCTAGTGCTCAAAAACAATTAGAGTTAGTTAAATCAGGAGCTAGTTCAGAGCAATTAGCTGTTCAAGAGGCTAGAGTTAAGTTGGCTCGGGCCAATCTTCTTCAAGCTCAGGCGCTCTTTAATAAAACGATTATCCGTTCGCCAATTTCAGGTACCCTCGCTGTTTTACCGATTCGGCTGGGTGAGTTAGTGGCGCCCGGTGCTTTAGTTGCTTCAGTGGTTAATACCAATGCGTTTGAAGTAAAAACTTATATCGAAAGTAGCGATCTTTCAAAAGTTAGTTTAGGCAATCCGGCAGTTATTGAAAATGGTCTTGAAGGAACAGTTACTCATGTTGCGCCCAGCATTGACCCGAGTACCAAGAAAGTGGAAGTCAAGGTGGTAGTTAATCGACCGTCAGAATCGAATTTGGTGGCTGGTCAATTTGTTAATCTAGGTATTCTGGCTAATAATGGATTAGCTTTAACTGATGTTTATCTGCTACCGCTTCAGGCAATTAGAACCAAGACTGATGAGGCCTCGGTTTATACGGTTAATGAAAACAGCGAGATTGTTGAACATACAGTTATTCTAGGGAAAATTCTTGGTGAGTCAGTCGAAGTGATTAAGGGAATTGAGCCTGATATGAAGATTATTTCTTCGGTTCGAGGTTTACAACCAGGCCAAAAAGTGTCTATTAAATAGATAATGAATACTAATTACCAAAGTGATAAAGCAAAAAAAACCCTTTGGGATTTTTTTATTAATAAGCATCGCTTTACCAGCTTGCTTATTTTAGTAATTCTGGCTTTAGGAACAATTTCTGTTATTCAAATACCCAAAGAATCTAATCCGGAAGTAGATATTCCTTTTGTGGTGGTTAATACTGCCTTTCCGGGAGCGAGCGCTCAAGATGTGGAGGAATTGGTTACTCATGTGATTGAAGGTAAAGTCTTAGGCATTAGTGGCGTCAAAGACATTACTTCTACTTCTCGAGAAAGTTTTTCTAGTATTGCGATTGAATTTGACCCTCAAGCCGAGGGTAAGGATTTAGAAGACGAAGTCCAGAAGAAGGTTAATGAAGCAGAAGTTGATTTACCCGAAGAGGTTGAAGATCCAGTTGTCCGTAAAATAGAAGTTTCTGATGAGCCGGTCTTTATTTTCTCTTTAAGCGGCCCTTATGAGACTATTCAACTTAAAGAATTTGCTGAAGAAACAAAGGATGACATTGAAAAAATTAATGGCGTTTCCAAGGTTGAGATTGTCGGCGGTGAAGAGCGGGAGATAAAAGTAATTGTTAATAAAGCCGCCCTCGACCGCTACGGTTTAAGTATTAGTCAAGTAACTCAAGCGATTGGTTTAGCTAACGCTGATATTCCCACTGGCTCTATTGAAACAGCCGGGGCTGATTATACGGTTCGTTTGGCTGGTCGGTTACTTGATGTCGAAGATATCAAGCAGGTACCGATTGCTTCAATTAACAATACGCCTGTTTTAGTTGAGGATGTTAGTCAAGTGATTGACGGCTACCAAGAGAGAACGAGAATGTCGCGTTTAAGTGTAGCTGGTAGCGAGCCATTACCGGCTGTCTCTTTAAGTGTTTTTAAAACTAAAGGCGGTAATATCATTCGGGTAGTTGGCCAAGTTAAAGAAACTATTGAACAAGCTCAAGCAAGTTTTTTGCCTAATGATATTGAGATTGAGGTCATTCTGGATATGGGTGATTATATTCGTCAGGACCTTGAAACATTAGGGTTTAGCGGGCTTCAGACAGTAATCATTATATTAGTCTTACTTCTATTATTCGTCGGGACCAGAGAAGCTCTCTTAGCTAGTTTAGCTCTACCTTTTTCTTTTTTAATTACCTTTATTTTTCTCCCAGTAATGGGTTTGACTTTGAATTTTCTTTCGCTCTTTTCATTGATTTTGGCCTTAGGTATTTTGATTGATACAGCGGTGGTGGTTATTGAGAGGATGAATGTCTATATTCAGACTAAAGATAAGTCACCCAAGGAAGCAGCTCTTTTAACAGTTCGCGAATTTCAATGGCCCTTGATTGCTGGTACTTTGACAACTGTTTTTGCCTTTGTGCCAATGTTGATTATGTCAGGAATTATGGGCCAATATATGCGAGTTATTCCAATTACCGTGACGATTGTTCTTCTAAGTTCTCTTTTCGTGGGCTTGGCAATTATTCCTGCTTTAGGAGGTAGCAGATTGAAGAAAAGAGCTGAATTATCTCCAGAGAAGCCAAGAGGTTTTTTCACTTCTTTACGGAATTTTACCTCAAGGCGTATTTTTGATTATGGAACTGAAAAGTATCATAATACTTTAGCTGCTTTAATTGAAAGTAAAAGAAAACGTCGATTTCTGACTATAGGTATTATTGTTTTATTCTTTTTGAGTTTATCCCTACCTGTTAGTGGTATTCTTAAAATGAACATGTTCCCACCTGAAGATGCTGATTCATTTTGGGTACAGGTTAAGGCACCGATTAACACGCCCCTTGAGGAAACCTCGCAAATCATGGAAGAAGTAGAAAATACTCTTCTTGAGGAAGAACAAATTAAATCATTTGCTGTTAGTGTCGGTTATGATTTATTTAGCGGCAATGTCGGCGAGCACCTTGGTGGAGTCATTGTTAATTTAATAGAGCAAGAAGAAAGAGTTGAAGAGAGCCCCCAGCTAGTTGGAAGATACCAAAAGATTTTTGACCAGTCTATTGAAGAAGCAGAGGTCTCCTTACTTGAATTTACTTCAGGGCCGCCTTCAGCCGCCCCAGTTGATATTGGTATCAGAGGTGAATCTTTAAAGAAATTAGAGTCAGTCACCCGTCAGTTAGAAGAAATTCTCAAGGAGACCCCTGGCAGTAGTAATGTTCAAACTAATATTGAGGAAGCCAAGCCAGAATTTATTATCCAAATCGAACGTTCTAAAGCAAAATTATATGGCATTAGCACAGTTGAATTAGCTCAAGTTTTACGTAATGCAGTTAAAGGAACCACCGCCACGATTATTCGTCATCAAGGAGAAGAGACCGATGTAGTTGTTAAATATGCTCTTAGTCCAAATAATAATAAGGGCCAGAAGACAAATAACATTACCATTAATGATTTAGAGTCACTAACCATTGCTACGCCAAGAGGTGATATTCCTTTAAGTGCTTTCACTAAAACAGAGTTAGCCGGTGGCCGGCCATTTATTCGCCATGAAGATGGGATGCGGACATTCCGATTGACTAGTTATACTGAAGTAGGTATCGCTCCTATTGAAGTGATTAGGGCTTTTCAAGAAAAGATAGCCATTGTTGAAATTCCCGAAGATTATGAGATGGTTTTTGGCGGAGAGCAGGAAGACATTGAACAATCATTCAATGATATGTTTCGGGCAATGATTTTAGCTATTTTCTTAATTGCTGCTTTACTTGTTCTTCAGTTTAGCTCTTATCGTCAACCTCTCTTTGTTTTAGCAGCCATTCCCCTTGCTTTTATTGGCGTTTTTCCCGGCTTGTTATTAATGGGTAAACAATTAAGTTTACCAGCTATTATAGGAATTGTTGCCTTGGCTGGTATTGTCGTTAATAATGGGATTATTTTAGTTGATATGATTAATCGAAATAGGCGGGCTCAAATGACAATGAATGAGGCAGTTTTGCAGGCAGGCATTGTTCGATTTCGTCCGATTATTTTAACTTCTATTACGACCATCTTGGGTATTCTGCCGATTACTTTAAGCAGCGAACTTTGGGGCGGATTAGGTTTTGCTATTATCTATGGTCTTTTTATTTCTGTTTTCTTGACTCTTTTTGTAGTACCCCTTCTTTACCGTCGATTTGCTGAAAAAAAGTTGGAATAATTTAATATTTTTTATCCATCCTTAGGTTAGAAAACCTGCCTGCCGACAGGCAGACGTCCCAGCAGGAAAACTAATAAAAAGAATCGCCAAGCAGGTGGTTTTTTGGTAGAATATTATAATGAAGAGATTTCTGACACCAATAATATTTTGGGTATTAATAGGAGTTTTTCTTGTTGTAGTAAGTCAATTTTTTGTTCCAGTAGTTAGTGACTTATTGAGGGGCCCTCTTCTTTTTTTGTTACCCATTTTTGTCTTCTCTTTGTTAGGTGGCGCTTTGATATTTTCAACGGTGAAGGAAAAGCTAGAAGGAGCACTTAAAAAGTTCTTATTGCTAACCGGAGCTTCGGCGGCCGGATTTTTTGTCTTTGTCTGTTTGCACAATGTCTTTTATGCCTTAGGGATAATGGTTGCTCGGATTACTATCCTAAGCTATTTGATGGAGGTTTTTCACATAGTTTTCTTTATGGTGGCGACTTTGATTTGCCCAGTGGGCTTTTTAATTGGGGTAGTGGGTAGCTCAGTCTTATTGATTAAAAAAAAGAAGAAGTCGATGACTCCGCCCTCTGAAAAGGAATCACCATTTTAGAAGTTGCCTCGCCAATCCACTTTTCAGCAGAGGTGATTTTTGGTAGAATAAAAGAAGCCGTGGATTATTACTTCTTTAGAAAAATATGTCAGCTGCTCAATATATAATTTGTTATATAGGTATTGCCTACATGGCCATAGGGCTGGGTGTTTTAATCAATCTAGAATATTACAAGAAATTACTGGAGAAAGAATATATTGAAAATCGTCCAGTAGTTTACTTAAATGGCTTTATCATTTTAGCGGTAGGGTATTTTTTAGTGGCCTTACATAACATCTGGGTACTAGACTGGCCTATAATTATTACCCTTTTTGGTTGGTTTGCCTTTGCTAAAGGTTTGTTTATCCTTGTCTTGCCAAGGGCGTATCTTAAGATTTCCAAATCCTTAAAGAAGAAAAAAGAATATCTGATAGCTGAAGCAATGTTTATTATAGCGACAGGAGCTATTTTAATTTATCTTGGTTACTTTGTTTGGTAGTTATTTTTAAGGCATAGTTTTTATGGGGTTCCCCTCATTTGACCTAAATTAGTTTAGAGGCTAGAATAAAAGTAATTATTAATTAATTTATCTGATAAAATTCATATGAAAGATAATCAAAAAAAGCTAAAATCAATTTCTATTTTAGTCTTGGCGATGTTTTTTATTTTAACAGCGCCTTTTTTAATTTCTGTTATTTATGCGGCTTCTTCAATCTCGATAGATAATTTTCAGATAAGTAATTCAATGGATAAGGCAGTTAATCCTGATATAATCTGGACTGGTGCCAATTATGGTCTGACTTGGAGCGATTCACGGCATGAGGGGGAGCCGGAAATATATTTCGCTAAACTTAATGAATTCGGAACAAGAGTAAGTAAGGAACTTAAAATTAGCAACAGTTCAGATAAAATATCAAATCAGCCGGCCATTATTTGGGCTGACAATATGTATGGAGTGGTTTGGTCTGAGTATGACAGGGATGAGAATAAAAATGATAAAGATGGCTGTAATTTGTATTTTACTAGGTTAGATAAGGAGGGGAAAAAGTATGGGGGGACTACCTCGGTTACTTCTGATAATCACGGGACTTGTCCAAGTAATCCTTCGATTGTCTGGACTGGCTCTAAATACGGAATTTCCTGGCATGAGACGCGTTTGGGGACTGAAACCTCTAAGATTTTCTTTAATAGACTTAATTATTCGGGAGAAAAGTTAGGTCAAGATGTTGAAGTGAGCGATACCTTGAATTCTCTTAATTCTTCGATTGTTTGGACTGGAGAAGAATTTGGTTTAGCTTGGCAGGCCAATGGCCAGATATATTTTAATCAGTTAAATGTTGATGGTCTCAAGCAAGGAAAAGATATTAAAGTGAGTGAACTGAGCGCTACTTCGACCAATCCTGGTATTGTTTGGAATGAAGCTGGCTATGGCCTTGTTTGGCAGGGCTATGATAAAAACGACCAAAGACAAATATATTTTGCTCAATTAGATGAAGAGGGAAATAAACAGCTGGAAAGAGCGATTAGCTTTAATGAAGATGAGAATTATTCTATTGAACCATCAATTGCTTGGGGAGATTCTGAATATGGAGTTGTTTGGCAAGAGGGAGACGGTCAAATATATTTTGTTAATCTTGATACAAAGGGGCATTGGAAGATCAGACCTCTCCAAATCTCCCAAGCCACTTCAGGAGAGGCCAGTCAACCAGTCATTACCTTGGGCACTTCTCAATACGCTTTTGCCTGGCAGGATAATCGAAGTGGCAAGGAAGAGATTTATTTTGCTAAGCTTTATTTTTCAGATATTGTTCTAGAGAGTCAACAGCCACTTTTGGCTTTTATCGAGAATCTTAATGGCGAGAGTTGGCTAATAATTGGTTCAGGACTGATTATTATAATTCTTTTGTTGTTGGTTATTTATTTAGTTAAAAGAAGACGATAAAATGTTAAGTAAGGCCTAATATTACTTCAGCCAGAGGAGCGAATCTAAATATTTACAAGATAGCTGAAATATGCTATCTTGTTTTATTAGTAGGCCTTTGGCCCCGGCTGTCTTCGCTAGCTGGCGGAACGGCCTCTGCTTAGGCAATAATTTTTATAATTAAAATAAACTCTCTATTTAAAATCTAGAATTATCATTGACCATAATTCTTGTTTGGTAGGGGGCTGAGTTTTATGAAAAAAATAAACTATTTTATTTTGGTGGCTGGTCTAATTTTATTTAGTGGCTTGGTTGTTTTAGTCCAGGCCCAGGATAATGATACTACTCCGCCAGCGGCTGTTAGTGATTTAGCTGTTTCTACGACCACTGTCTCTTCAATTACCTTAACTTGGACCGCCCCGGGCGATGATGGTATGGTTGGTACCTCGACCAGTTATGACTTGCGTTATGCTACAACTACCATTACGGAGGACAATTGGGATTTGGCTACTCAAGCAGATAATGAGCCAACTCCTCAGATAGCTAGCAGCACTGAGACAATGACTGTTTCAAGCCTCGAGGAATCTACTACTTATTACTTTGCCATTAAATCAAACGATGAAGAAGACAATCTATCAGATTTATCTAACGTGGCTAATGGGACAACTTTGGCCTTAGAACCCGAGCCAGAACCCGAGCCTGAGCCTTCAACGACCTTTGAAATGGTTTTTACTCCCAAGGTCTTTAATAAAAAGAGCCGCGGACGCTGGGTAACAGCTCATCTCTTTTTGCCTTTGAGTTATCGAGCTAGCCAGGTTGATATTTCTACAGTTGAGCTTAATGATGAGTTGTCACCTGACCAGGGTTATAAAGGAATTAATTACTTCAGAAAGAAGTTTGGCATTAGAGAAAGAAGGAGCTCTAATTTAGTTCTTAAATTTTCTCGGGCGGAATTCGCTGAATTAGTTGGTGAGGCTACGGGGGATTTTGAAGTTACAGTGACCGGAGAAATTAATGGTGAGACTTTTTCAGCTAGTGATACAGTACGTATTTTGGATATTAGTCAATTAGTAGATGATATTTTAGTTCAAGCAACTAATACTCCAGAGGTCTATATTATTAAGAACGGAAAGATGAGACATATTCCGACTGTTCAAGCTTTTAACCGTCGAGGTCTGGGTTGGCAGAACATTGAAATCATTTCTCAAGATGAACTAGATGCTTATTCAGAAGATGATTTATTAAAAGCAGAAGATAGTCCAGCTGTCTTTATTATTTGCGCTGGGATGAAGAGGCATATTCCCTCGCCTGAAGTTTTTACCTCCTATGGATTTGATTGGAATGATATTTCTATTGTCAGCGCTGATGAATTAGCTGATTATGCTGAGGTTAATTTAATTCGGGTGGCTGGAGATGTAAAAGTTTATCTTTTAGCTGGCGGTAAGAAACATTGGGTTCCCACCATAGCTGTCTTTAACAAACACGGCTATAAATGGGAAAATGTTATTATTGTTAATTCAACGGAAGGAGATGCTATTCCAGAAGGCGAGGATGTCGAATAAATTTAACTATCTCCTCTGAGGAGGATAGAGGGTAGTAAATCTATGTCTAAAAAAACCACTACCATTATTAGTATTATCATCATTGTCATTGGCATCGGAATGATACTTGATTATTATCCAAAAGAAGAGCCAATGCCTTCGCCGCCTGAAGATGAAATTTCTAGTCTCCTCAATAACCTTGAGCAAGAAACCGGCATAGATTTTTCAGAAATACAATCACTTGGATTCAAATGGGTCGTAAAAGTAGACCCAGAAGTACAAGAAGTGGATATAGAAGGAAAAGGATTTGAGGCCAATAGAATATCAAGCGAGCAATATGATAGTGTTGAGTCTTTTCTCGAGGACAAAGGTTTTGAAGTAGATGTTTATAATGTAGCAGCTGGCACGGTCAGTGGATTAGCTGGCTATAAAAAAGACCAGCTTATTTGTCTGGTGGCTGGCGGAGCGACTGGATACAAAGAAGCAGAGGGTCAATGGATTCCCCCAGAACCTGACATAAAAGATGTAACGGTGAATTGCGGAAAGTTAGAGAAAACCGAGATGGAATATACAACGGAAGACTGGCCGGTTTATGAGAATGAAAAATATGGTTATTCTTTAAAGTATCCGACAGATTGTCTTTATGGACCTTTACCTGGTTATTGCAAGCAAAGTCCGCCAGAAGAAAGACCTCAAGAATGCCGGTGCTACTTTAATGCTGAAAATCCTGACGAAGTATCTTTAGGAACTTTTACTGGCCCAAAAGATAATTTAACCGGTGCTAGTTTTTCAGTTTCTCACTACTCCACCGATTTCTATAATCCTCCTGCCGGCACAGATCTTATTGCCTGGCTTAAAGAAAAAGCTTCTTATCAAGATATTCCTGATGAGATAAATACGGAGATAGGTGGTCTGTCAGCGGTAAGGGTTTATACTCCTCAATCGCCGATGGCTTGGTCTCAAGAAAACATTTACTTTATAAGGAATGATAAGCTTTTTAATATCTATATGATAAATGTAGATAACGAATATAATAGAACGTTGTATGACCAAATCCTTTTTACTTTCAGCATTTCAGAGTAATTGGTTCTATTCAGAGGAGTCCTGATTTTTTTGCCCGAGATTTTTCTCGGGCTTTTTGTCTCTTGAGCCCGTTAGAGGCAAGTTATCTGACGATACTCGTCGAGTCTCCGAAGGGACTCTGCCTCTAACGGGCTTGACAAGCTTTTCCAAATTTTATATGATATGATTCCAGAATAATAAAGAGCTCTTGCCAGATAATTTTTCGTTACGAAATTTGAAAATTTTGAGCGAAAATTGTGAAGGACGAGGAAGCGTATATGATAGAATATACGTTGACGAATCCTGAATAATTTGCAGCCAAAATTTTCAAATTGCAGTAGGAAGGATTATTTGGCAAGAGGTCTTAAAAAGGAGGGACTCATTTTTAACTGTTCTTTGTGGTTCCTTCCTTTCTCCCGTCGGGGAGAAAGACTATTCTTAACATAATAAATCATAAAAGCTAGGTCTACTGGGCCATAGTCTGTTTTGATTTATTAAAATTAGCTTCACTTTAGCTATATTCCTCGTAGTAGTTGCTGAAGTACTGAGCACAGTTATTAGGAGGATTCAGCTATTATTAAAGGAATCCCAAAGCTATGGGTATTTTTTTAATTGGTTTCTATAACTTGAGACAATTACATTCTAAGAAGACTCTTAGATTAATATTGACGGCAATTTTGGTGGGTGGTTTTGTATTTTTGCCAGTTAGCCCAGCGCTGGCCTGTTGTCCTTCAGGGGATAATGTTTATGATATTGTCTTCAATGGTCGAACAATTGATACTGACACCTCAACCTGGAGTTATACAGTTTATAAAACGGGGGATGGTCCAGCTCTTTCCCATTGGGTTTGGCAGCCTTGTTTTTCTGATAATTTAGGGGAACGTTTTGTCAGCGCCGCTCCCGAACCTAATGGGGTTGGTTTTGATGGTTCTACCCTTCATGATGGGGTTAAATGGGAAGGTGATTATGATTGGACTCCTTCAGGGATAACTTTTGCCATTACCATTAATGGACAGCCAGAAATTGATAGCGAAGGAGCTGTCGCCGTAATTAAAGCTGGCCAAGCAGGGGATGAGAACCATGGCAATCAACCCCATTTTGATTTAGTTATTCCTGGGCCAAGTTGCCATGAACCTTCTCAACCAACCTATGCTATTTCTGGAATGAAGTTTAATGATGAAAATGGCAATGGGATAAAGGATAATTGTTGTGAATCAGGCCTTGAAGAATGGACTATTACCATTGAAGGTCCTGATTGTTTTAGTAGTTCCACTACCACTGATGAGCAAGGGCATTATAGCTTTGATGATTTATTGCCAGGTCTTTATACGGTCTGTGAAGTTCAACAAGATGGTTGGCAGCAAACCTATCCCACAGAAGATAATGGTTGCCACCTTATTGAGGTAACAAGCGATGATATCTCTGGCCTAAATTTTGGCAACCAGCAAATTGTTCCTTCAGAAGTAACTATTTTGGGCTATAAAATAGTTTGTCAAAGCGAAGAAGATTTACCAAATTGGGGAGCCGGTACCAGTAGCACTCCTTCGATGATTGATGAGAATACGGCTAGCGAATTTTTAGCCAGTCATCCTGACTGTTCTCTTGAATCAGGCTGGGACTTCCAGTGGGGTTTTCAAGATAAGCAATGCACTCAAGGAGTTGATAAGCTAAATGGTGATCACCTTGGTCCAGCTGATGGGACCCCGTCATCTTGCGAGTTTAATTGTGGGCCAAACACTAATACTGGTACTAATTATAATGATTGGAAAAACTTTGATAGTTCTACTGGTGAAGAAACACCAGCTATGGTGACCATTGATAATCTTGAAGAGGCTTCTGGAATTTGGGTCAGGGAGAATCTTAAACAAGGATATATTCCTTTTACTTATCCACCCCAAGGGCCTACTGAGGATGATGTTAGTGCTGAGATGTATTGTCATAATGATGTCTATCGATATGATAATTATGATTTAGTTAGCTCTCCGGAATTAGGTGAGACTTATTACTGTATTGCCTTTAATGCGCCTGTTCCTCCGCCAGTTTGTGTTATTTCAGGAATTAAATTTAACGACCTTAATGAAAATGGTCTTAATGACGATGAACCAGGCCTGGAGAATTGGACTATTCAATTAAAGCAAGCTGCTGCTTGTCTCGAAAGCGAGGAATGGGCCGATGAAGTGATTGAGTATAATCCGGGCAGAAAAGACGATTACTCCGAACTTGATCCTGAAAGAACCAACCCGGTTAATGCCTTAGGGCCAGCTCAAGATGATGAGACATTGAATTTTGTCTCTTTAGGTTTCAATGGAGAATTAATTTTAAAATTCGATAACTTAATTATTAATGGCTCAGGTAATGATATAGAAGTGGTTGAGACAACCTATGGTAGTCCTGATTGCCAAGACTATTCAGAGAAAGTTCGCCTCTATGCTTCTCAAACTGGTCAAGACGGTACTTGGCAAGACTTGGGGATCGGTTGTTTAGATAGTCAATTTGATTTAGGGTCGCTGGCTTGGGCTCAGTATGTAAAATTAGTTGATGAGACTAATCTTGATGATTTCGGTGGAGTAGCTGATGGCTATGATGTTGATGGAGTTAAGGCCTTACATTGTTCTGGTTGGGAAATTATTGATACTCAAATTACTGATGAGGATGGTCATTATTGTTTTGCTTCAGTTGAACCAGGCGATTATCGGATAGAAGAAATTTTGAAGGCAGGCTGGAACAATAGTACGTTTTTATTCCAAGATGTTACTGTTGTTGAAGGCGAGCCAATTACTGTTGATTTTGGTAATTATCAAATAGAGGAGCCTTATTGTGGTAATGGAGTTTTAGATCCTTGTGAGGAATGTGATGAAGGAGAGAATAACGGGGTTGAATGTACGCCCGAATATGGCTCCACTTGTACCTATTGTTCTTTAGAGTGTGACATCATCGAACTAACTGGTCCTTATTGTGGTGATGGGAATTTGGATGAAGGTTATGAGGAATGTGATGATGGTAATACTGTTGATGGTGATGGTTGTTCGGCTACTTGCCAAATTGAAGAAGAGCCTCCAAAAGAAGTTAGTCCTGGCGACATTGTTATCAATGAGATAATGCAAAATCCAGCGGCGGTTTCTGATACCTATGGTGAATGGTTTGAACTCTACAATGCCACCAGCAGTCCCCTTGAGCTTAATGGGTGTGTTATTAGGGACAATGGTACTGATAGTCATGCTATTGCCACTTCCTCTTTAGTTATTCCAGTAGGCGGATATCTAGTTTTGGCCAGAAATGGTGACCCTAGTCAGAATGGCGGGGTTACTCCTGATTATGTTTATTCCAGCTTTATTTTGGGTAATGCTGATGATGAAATTATTCTTGAATGTAATCAGATAGAAATTGACCGGGTGGTATATGATGATGGTACTACTTTCCCAGATCCCACTGGTACTTCCATGATTTTAGCTCATCCTGCTCTGGATAATAATTTGGGTAGCAATTGGTGTGAATCCAGCTCCTCTTATGGTGATGGTGATTTAGGAACACCGGGTGCTCTAAATGACAGTTGTCAGGAGATAATTGGTAGTATGGCTGGTTGTAAATATCATGACGCTAATAATAATAGTTTGATTGACCCTGAGGAAGAAAAACTGGGTGGCTGGACCATTATTTTAGAAAAATATGATGGTCAGAGTTGGCAAGAACTAGCCACTACCACTACCCAGTTAGAAGGAGAAGGCCAGGGCTGTTATCTTTTTGAAGAGCTGTTAGCCGGCGATTACCGAGTCAACGAGTCTCTGGTAGATCAAACTGGCTGGCTGCAGACTTATCCAACGAGTACTCCTTATTGGGAATTTACTTTAGAACCAGGTCAGAATTTATCAGAAATTGATTTTGCTAATTACTTATCTTGCACTGATGACGATGGCGATGATTATGCCATTGAAGGCGGTGATTGTGGGCCAATTGATTGTGATGATACTAATCCAGATGTTTATCCTGGGGCAACAGAAATCTGTGATAATAGCCTCGATGATGACTGTGACCAGGCCGTTGACTGCAATGACAGTAATTGTTCTGGTGACCCAGCTTGTGCTCCGCCTGGCCCAGGTCCGGCTCCTCCCAAAGCGGTTGCCGTGGGCGGCGGTGGTGGCGGTGGCCCGACTGGCTTAATCATCTTCAATGAGAGAACCCAAGAAGTTCAAACTGATAGAGCTACCTTGACTTGGTTTACCAATCTCTCAGCGACTAGCCGGGTGGTCTATGATACTGAGTCCCATATTGATTTGGCTAATCCTTTAGCTATCCCGCCCAATTATAGTTATCTCTCTTCCACCGTTGAGGATTCCACTAAAGTTACCTATCACACTGTCTTAGTTACTGAATTAACTCCTTGCACTAATTACTACTGGCGAGCTATTTCTCATCGATCGCCGGAGATTTTAGGAGTTGAAATAACTTTTAAGACTAAATGCCTTCCCGGAGAAGTACCAGAAGAAGCACCTGAAGAAAAGATTATTGAAGAAGAGGTGATTGAAGAGGTTCCTCTTGAAGAAAAGATGCCAGCTGAGGTTGAAGAGGCTGAGAAAGAGATTCCTTTAATCACTGAAGCTGAAGCAGAGGAAATTCTTGAATTTGTTGAAAAGGAAAAACCTGAGGAAGAAAAACTCGAAGAAGAGGAACTTGAGGAAGAAGAGCCAACCGGACTTTTAGCGGCTATTGGTAGCCTCTTCCGTTTAGATAATTTCTGCTGGTTTTCCTTCTTGATTATCTTGGCCTTAGTCGTTTTATGGCTCTTATTAGAAGCGAGAAAGAAAAAAGAAAAGAAAGAAGAAGGCTTGCTGCTTATGCTTCAAGAAAAGAAGAGAAGTCAGTGGATTTTTCCTCTGATTATAGTTATCTTAATTATTTTATACTCTTATTTCTGCTGTTCTGGCACTTGGCTTTTGCTTCTGATTATCGCCATATTAATTGCCTTGTTTTTCTGGTATAAGAAGAGAAAAGAGAAAAAAGAGAAAGTCTAAAACTAAAAGCCGGGAATCTCCCGGCTTTTAGTTTATTCTAATTAAATCAGGTTTTTGGTATAATTAAATATCAAAAGGTCAAATTAACTTAATCGCTTTAAGGGGGATAAAGCAAAAAGATGAAAAATAAATTAGTTTTAAGTTTAATTGTCACTATAATTTTAGCGACTACACCTGCTTCAGCCTTTGCCTGGGGAACAGCCACCCATACTTATTTAGCTAAAGAACTGGGAAATAAATATGGAATTACTAATCGTTTAGAAATGTATGGAGCAGTCGTTCCAGACATGTTTAATTTAATGTTTGGTTATGAGTATCAGGATTATTTATTTAACCAAACGCATTATAATTTTATGAAAGTGGTGGAAAGAGCTGCTTTTGGTAGAAAAAAGGCTTTTGCTTATGGATTTGTCAGCCATAACGAAGCCTGGGCGGCTGATGCGACGGCCTCGACTACTTGTCAGACTATTCCTGTCCCTGGAGAAGGTTATGTAGTTATCAAGAGAAAGATATTAGCGCCTCTCCTAGAACCTGAGATAGCAGCATTTTTAGCGGCCAACAGTATTCCTTACACCCCAGAATTAGTTGAGGAATTAGCTTTAATCTTTGCTGATGCAAGTGTTGAGAGCGCCGTTGATTATTTAGTTAGTCAAAATGAAGACAAACAAGTTGGCCCAGAGATACTCACCGCCGCTAAATTTAGAAGTCCCTTTGTGCCGTTTTTGTTAGCTAGAGCCTATGCTAGGGATTTTGCCCAGCAAGCGGGAATAAGATATTTTGAGGCAGTAATCTTTATTATCAACACGGAAAAACAATTTAAAGAATATATGGAGCTTTATGGCGGAATCTTGACCCAAGCTAATGCTCTAGATTTGATGGCCCAGCAAGGAGCTCAGTTGGCTGGAGAAAGATTAGAAAAAGAGTATGGAATTATCGTTACTGTGCCAACTGAATTAATGAAGGATGCTTTAGAGGCGGCTATTTTGATAGTTGAAAATGATTATGATGAAGAGCTAGCCGCCACTCTTGAATATGTAGATGAACAGTTAGAATTTCATGGCATAGAGACCTATCCTTGGTAAAACTACCTTGTTTCAGCAAATTAAAATAAAAAAGCCCCGCCAGAATTTGGCGGGGCTTTTTTCTGGATTACCGTTTGAATCTTTGAGACCTTCTCTTTGCCCAACACTCTTTGCAGTAAATCGGTCTGTCTGGAGATGGCTCAAAGGGAAGTTCAGTTATTTCTGTTCCACAATCAGCACAATTCCAGTTTCCCTTAACCATCTCGCGAGGAGGAAAATCTCCTTTTTCCCGAGGAGGAAAGTCCTCTTTGGGGGGGAGACTTTCTTCTGGTTGTTCGCTAGATTTTTTGAAGACCATAACGAAATTGATGTACCTGCCACCAATCGCTGTACTCAACGCTGGCAGGCAACGAATTAAAAACAAAAAGCGACCTTTATGACTCTTAAGTCGCTCTACCCTGCAGTAAAGAAATTTCACCACGGGGTCCACTTATTTGGGCCTTCGCTAATTTTTCGAAATTATTAAAGACTTACTTTAAGATACCTCGACTTATAAGCCTAAAGTTATTATACCTCTATTACTTTTAACAAGTCAATAGGTTCTCCCTTTTTCTTGTCTACCTCTGTCTGCTGATTGACAAAATTTTATATCTTGATAAAGTATAATCACTAATGAGGTGATTTTAGCTTCTTTAACAATTTATCTAAAGGAGGGATATGAGATGCGTAAGCTAGGCATTGAAGTGAAGAGGCCAATTTTAGGACGAATTACCGCTAGCGAGGTGGTCATTGAAATAAAAATGAGCGAGAACGATACTAGCAATCCTCGTTTCACTGCCTTGATGGAAAATTTGAATTTACTAAAAGAGTTGTGGGAGTTACGTTGTAACACTGGCCCAGCCTTTGAGGGGTTAGCTAAAAGGATTAGAGGAATTATAGAGAAGGGAAAAGAAATCGATTCAATATATTACCAATTGGATGGCCCTTCTCGTGGTTATATTTCTGAGATAGGCCGGAAAAGGTTTTTGGAAAAAGCTAAGGGGCTGGAGGAGGAATTAACTAAAGATTGAAATTCTTAATTCAAAGACATTGTCAAAAAGCAATCTTAGAAGGAGGAAAGCCATGAAAAAGAAAAAATCAGCTAAGTCTTCAA
>CAYFWT010000027.1:0-1723 GCA_964346955.1 uncultured Candidatus Saccharibacteria bacterium | reverse complement strand
TTTCTTATACCTTTCCTCATGATGCTTTTCAGCTCTGGCAATTGCTCGGAGCCGCTTAGCAATTTTATCAAAACCTTCTTTTTTAGCTACCTTAGCAAACTCTGGATACATTTGGCTGTATTCATAATGCTCTCCGGCAATAGCTGCTTTAAGATTTTTAGTCGTATTACCATAGTTTGTCGGGGCCACAGCTGTCACCTCGATTTCATCAAGCTTTTCTCTGCTTTTCTTTTTCAGTTCCTGAATATGTTCAAATAATCTTTTGCCATGGGTTTTTTCTTGTTCGGCTGTTTCTAGAAAAACTCCAGCAATCTGCTCATAACCTTCTTTTTGAGCTATCTTGGCATAGAAAGTATACCGGTTTCTGGCCTGACTTTCCCCAATAAAAGCTTTGGTTAAATTTTGGATTGTTTGGTTCATTTTGTTTGTCTCCTTTTTATATTTTTAGTGGTCGGGACGGGGGGATTTGAACCCCCGATCTCAGCGTCCCGAACGCTGCGCCTTAAACCACTAGGCCACGTCCCGTTATTAGCTTTTCAAGGACTGTCCCTTAGGGACTGTCCCTAAAATGCAGTCCTTATTTGACAAAATATTTGTCTTTTATCCCTAAATCCACTTCTTCTTTTTTCTCTTTAACTCCTCTAGTTTTTTCTCTTAGTTCCTTATCCGAGAGTTTATTCAATTCTTTGGCTCTTTGATAGAGTTTTTCCTTAGTATTGAGTTTAGGCTCTTCTAAAACCTCAGCCAAAAGAGCATTAAGGATTAGGCCGACCCGAGGACCTGATTCAATTTTTAAAAGCTTCATTAAGGCATGGCCATCCATTTTAAGCATTTTCACAGAAATTGGATCCTGGGAGACCTTTTCAATGACATATTGGAGATGGCGGAGTTTGTAAGGTATCGCCTTGGGAGCTCCACTGCCTAATCTATCAGCCACTCGTAAGTTAATCAAGTCATTAATATTGGCTGGCCCGACGCGGCGGAGTAATCGCCTCACTCCTGCTTCAGTAACTTCATCTACCCCATAAACAAACATGTGATTGCGAACTAAGAGAGCTACTCTTTCAATTATCTTTTTTGGAAATTTTAATCGCTGAAGAACCTTAATAGCAAACCTAGCGCCTACTTGGTCATGGTTGTAAAAAGTAGCATTTGGGCCTTCACCTCGCTTGGTCTGAGGCTTGGCAATGTCATGGAATAAGGCAGCTAATCTAATGACTAGATTATATTTCCTTAAAGCAGCATACTTTAAAGAAAGAATCGAGTGCTGATAAATAGTATAGATATGGTGCCTGTTTTGAGTAATACCAATGCCTTTTTCTAATTCAGGGATGATATATTGAAGTAATTTAGCTTCCCTTAATAATTCAATAGCCTGATCTGGTTTCTCTGACATAACCATCCTGATAAATTCATCACCAATCCTTTCTTTGGCAATGGCTTGAAGCCAACCAGCGTTTTTTTGGATGGCCGAAAAGGTCTTTGGCTCAATTTTAAAATTAAGTTCAACAGCCAGACGGATAGCTCGAAGCATCCGCAGGGCATCTTCATTAAAGCGGTCAGCTGGTTGGCCCACCGCCCGGATGATTTTGTCTTTTAAATCTTTTTGGCCCTCAAATAAATCAATAACCTTCCCTTTTTTGTCCAAGGCTAGGGCATTGATAGTAAAGTCTCGACGGGCTAAGTCTTCTTTTAAATCGGAAGTAAAACTAATTTTATCTGG
>CAYFWT010000026.1:0-23365 GCA_964346955.1 uncultured Candidatus Saccharibacteria bacterium | reverse complement strand
AAATTCTTGTCAGCTCCGCCAGCAATGAGAATAATGTTTTTCTTGGGAGAGAAGGAGGCCAGGGCAGCTAAAGAGGCCTCGGGAATAGTGGCGGCGGTGTCATTGATGTATTTAGTCCCGTCAATTATTTCGACTAACTCTAAACGTCCTTCTATTCCTTTAAATTTACTAAGAATTTTTCTAATTGATTTATTAGAAAGATTATATAATTTAGCCACGGTGATAGCGGCTAAAACATTACTAATATTATGCCCTCCTTTTAGGTGAATGTCTTCTAGGGAGCAAATTTCTTCTTTTTCTGACTCAACTTTGCCAAAGAGAATCTTTTCTCCTTTGACAAAAGCACCCCAACTCGCTCCCTCTAGATTGAGCATCGCTCCATTACTCTGACTCCAGTAAAATACTTGCGACTTAGTTTTTTGGGCTAAATCCCTAATTATTTTATCGTCGTAATTAAGGATTAAAATGTCTTTCGGCTTCTGCCATTTAAAAATTAGCTTTTTGTCCTCAATATATTCAGTCATACTCTGATAGCGGTTTAGATGGTCGGGCATAATATTAGTGATGAGGGCACAATGAGGACTTTTTCGATGAGACGCTAAACCAGCCAGTTGCCAACTGGAAAGTTCTAAAACAACTAAACTATCTTTATTAATCTTAGATAATTTTATTAAAACCGAAGTCCTAATATTACCAGCTAAAACTACCTCAGAGTATTTTCGCTCCAGAAATTTAGCAATCAAAGTGGCCACGGTTGATTTGCCTTTTGTGCCAGTGACGCCAATAATTTTGGCCGGACAAAGTTCAAAGAATATTCCGATATCTGTTTCAATAGGTACCTTATTTTCCTTGGCTATTTCTAAATAGCGAGAGTTATCCGGGACAGCTGGGCTTTTAACTACCAAATCGGTATTAATAAAATCTTCAGGACGATGTTGGCCTAAGATATATTTTATTGGCCTTCCTTTAAGCTGCTCTAGAGATTCTTTCAGTTCCTCCTTGCTTCGTAAATCTGTGACCAGCACCTTAGCTCCTATGCGGGTGAAAAACTTAGCGATGCCCACTCCCCCGCCATGAAGGCCTAAGCCAATAATAGTTATTTTTTTATCCTTAAAGTCTTTTATTTTCATGGCTGAGAAGAAAAGCTATCCCTAGTTTAAATCAATCAAATAATTCTCTCGACAAAGGATAGAATTAGGCCAATGGCTGTCATGACTCCACCGATTATCCAAAAACGCATAGTTACTTTTGTCTCAGGCCAGCCGATTGCTTCGAAATGGTGGTGGATAGGGGTGGATAAAAAGATTTTCTTGCCGCGGATTTTTTTAGAAATAACTTGAATAATCACTGAAGCTGATTCCATGACCAAGATAAAGCCAATAAATGGCAGGAAAAGAAAAGCATTAGTCAACATGGCAATAATTCCTAAGGTAATTCCTAGAGACATCGCCCCAGTATCTCCCATAAAAAAACGAGCTGGATGAATATTAAACCAAAGAAAAGCTAAAAGGGCCCCAATAATTGCCCCGCAAAAAACTGCCAAATCCATTTTCCCTTGGGAAAAAGAGATTACCGCGTAAGCGCCGAAAGCAATCAAAAGTACCCCTCCGACTAAGCCATCTAGTCCATCAGTCTCGTTAACAGAGAAGGCAGTGGCTACCAAAACAATAATAAAAATAGGAATATACCACCAACCTACATTAAAGTCACCGACAAAGGGAATATGGATGAGGTCCCAGTCTAATTTCCAAAAGAACCACCAAGCCCCAAAAGCAGCAATCCCAGTATAAATTAAAAGACGATGCCGCACTCTGAGCCCCCCACCATTGGGACCTTTCCTAAAGATACCCAATAAATCATCTCCTAGGCCAACCAAAGCTGAAGCCACTAGAGCACCTAAGGGCAGCAAGGTTTGCCCTCGGCTCAAAAAGTTTATTTTTTCAAAAATAGTCCCCTCGCCTATCTGGCCTAGCCACCAAAAAATTAAAGTTAAAACCAAGACAGTTCCCCAGATTAAAATTCCACCCATGGTTGGCGTGCCTTCTTTTTTCTTATGAAGCCGAGCAAAAACAGGCACTCCATTGAACCTGATTTGTTTACCTAAACGGTATTTATAAAGAAAATGGATTAAAACGGGTGTCCAGGCTAGGGCGAAGATGAAAGCGATAGCCGCTAGCCCTAAAATACGAGAAAGATGAAAAATGTCAGGCATTATTTAGAATTTAGAATCTGGAACCTGGAATCTGGAATGGAAGATAGAATCTGGAATTGAGAATAAGAATTATATTCTAAAATTCTTAATTCAATTCTATATTCAAGATTCTATATTCGAGATTCTAATTTTACCACTGATATGCTTGATTGACCCATTGGATTAATTTTTCTGTTTCGAGGAATCTTTCTTGGGCTCCTAAAACTACGGTAATTAATCTTCCTGATTGAGGCTCATCAATTACTAAAACTAAACAACCTTGAGCCTCCTCAGTATAACCGGTTTTGCCTCCAATAATATTAGGTAAACGATTTAATAGTTCGTCAGTGTTAGTCAAATGATGATTAATTCCTCCGTCAATTGAAGATAAACTAATGGTTGGTGTTTTTAAAATCTGCCAAATAATTGGCTGGCGGAAGCTGTATTTGACCAATTCCATTATTCCTCTGGCGGTGGAGACATTAGCCGGCTCATAGCCACTAGAGTCAACAAAATAAGTATTGGCTAAGTTTAGCTCTTTGGCTTTTTTATTCATTAAGCTGACAAAATCCTTTTTTGTTTTCCCTTGATAATATTCAGCTAAAGCAACGGCCGCATCATTACTTGATTCCATTAATAGAATGTAAAGTAAATTTTTAACTGAAATTTTTTCATCAACAACTAAACCACCCATTTCTCCGTAAGCAGCCACTGCTTTCTCAGAGACAGTGGCCACTTCTTCTAAATTCGTATTTTCTAAAACTATCAGAGCAGTCATCAATTTAGTTAAGCTGGCAATTGACAAGACCTCATCAATATTCTTTTGATAAAGAATATTGTCTAGGTTAAATGGTTCCAGAGAGCTGACTTTAGCAATTAAAGCTGCCTCGGCCTCAATTTCTGGTTCATTTATATTCCAGTCACGAATAGGTAAAAAATTTGGGTTAGTAGACCAAAAAGACGAAATTAGAGATTTTCCCCAATTCCCCCATCCTTTCCATTGGTTTTCTATTTCTAGAGGACTACTTTTTTGAGAAGAAAGCTCGGAAATTTTTACGGGAGATAAGATTGGCTGGCCAATCAAAAAAACAAAAGGATTGAAAAGAACAAAAATAATGGTCAAAAACTTAGCTAGCATTGTAAATAGACTCGTTTGTTAGAGGGAGTCGGCCTAACGCATTTCTCGAAGACGCAGCGGCTGGGGATCCGTTGTATTCGTTCTTATTATTTAAGCCGCTGCTCCGAGATGACAAAACAGAACTTTTCTTATTATTTCACTCCGGCTGTTATGTTTTGTCATCTAGGCTTCTCAAAATGGTTAGGCCGACCCCTCAGGGACTCAGCAAGAAATCAGGAAGAAATCTTTATGTGCAATTCTTTGAGCTGGTCTGGATTAATCGGCGTTGGTGTCTCCATAGTTAGGTCTCGACCATCACCTGTTTTAGGAAAAGCAATAAGTTCTCGAATACTTTTTTCATTTAAAAGAATCATTAAAAAGCGATCTACACCTAAAGCAATACCTCCATGGGGTGGTGCCCCATATTCAAAGGCCTTGAGCAAATGGCCAAACTTTTTCTCTATTTCTTCCTTAGTTAGCCCAACCAACTTAAATATTTTTTCTTGTATTTCTCTCCGATGAATTCTGAGACTGCCTCCACCTATCTCATGACCATTTAAAACTAAATCATGCTGCCAAGAACGAACCCTTAAAGGTTCTTTATCAAGTAAGGGTAAATCTTTTTCTTGGGGGGCAGTAAAAACATGATGATTTGGCTCGTATCGTTTTTCTTGACTGTTCCATTCAAAAAGTGGCCAGTTGAGAATCCAGACAAAAGCTAATTCATGGGGGTCTTTAGGGTCCTCTCGCAGGTCTGGCTTATCAGTGCCATATTTTTTAATTGCTTCCTGATAATCTATTTTTAAAAATGGTCTAAAAGTAAGTGTTTTAGATAAACTCTCATCAAAAGTAACTAATTCTTTAACAATTCTAATATAAAGTTTCTCAATGACATTTAAAATATCCTTTTGCCGGATAAAAGACATTTCCACATCTAATTGAGTAAATTCTGGCTGACGATCGCCCCGTAAATCCTCATCTCGAAAACAGCGAGCAATTTGAAAATATTTTTCTAAACCAGCCACCATTAACAATTGCTTTAATTGCTGGGGAGCTTGAGGTAAAGCGTAAAACTCACCTGGATGAAGACGACTGGGGACTAAAAAATCTCTGGCTCCCTCGGGGGTTGATTTAGTTAAAATAGGTGTCTCTATTTCAATAAAGCCCTGCCTATCCATAAAGTTTCTGATTAACTTAATCACTTTATGTCGCAGGACTAAATTTTTTCTCATCCTTTCTTGACGTAGATCTAAATAGCGATACTTCAATCGCAGTTCTTCATTAATTCCCTTGGTCTCAGTTATTTCAAAAGGCGGTATCTTTGATTCATTTAAGACTTTTAATTGGCTAACTTCTATCTCTATTCCCCCAGTAGGAATTTTTTCGTTTTCCATCCCTCCGGGACGCTCATTAACTTTACCAACTGCCTCAATAACCCATTCACTTCGCAATTTATTGGCCAATCGATAAAGAATTTCATTTTCTGGTACAAAAACTAATTGGACTAAGCCGCTTCTATCTCGCAGGTCAATAAAAATAATTTGGCCGTGGTCTCGCCGACTATGGACCCAGCCAACTAACTTAACCCCCTCACCTACTTTTTTAATTGTTTCAATAGCTAAAATACGCTTCATATCTTAATATGAGCTTAATAATCTTCAATTATCCTACCATTTTCCCCAGCAATAATCAATGTTGATAACAAAGAGGCCCTAATTCTTAGCGAATTAGAGCCTACTTAGAGTTTGTTTTATCTCCTTTCAAAATCTATCATTTTGAATATACTCTTTAACCAAAAAATTTTAGCCATACCCTCGTAAAGCATAATTCCGCCGAGGGATATTAGAATAGCTGCTCCTATTGTTTCCCACCAGCCGCCTTTAAAAAGAACCGCAATGCCAACGAGAAGTAATATGCTTCCTCCAAAAACTAAAATTCTTTTTTTCATAATCTTCTCCTTTTAAAGAACTTGTTAATTTATTTATTCCTCCCCAAGCCTAATTTAATAAGCTTATCTAAAAGCTGAGGGAAGTCAAGGCCAGCTACTTGAGCCGCCTGAGGCACCAAAGAAGCTTTGGTTAAACCGGGCAAGGTATTGACTTCTAAAAGATAAACTTTTTTATTTTTAGCAATCATATCAGCCCGGGAATAACCTCGGCAGCCCAAAACCTGATGAGCTCTTTGAGCGACTCTTTGAATTTTTTTAGTTAAATTTCTATCAATTCTGGCTGGAGTAATTTCTTGAGTCTGACCATCATATTTAACCTGATAATCAAAAAAATGGCCGTCGGGCGGAACAATCTCAGTCACTGGTAAAGGACAATATGGCTGGTTCTTAAAATTCTCTAGAATGCCACAAGTAACTTCTAAGCCATCAAGATATTTTTCTATAAGAAGGTTATCCGAAGTTTCAAAAATTTTTTTAAAAGCTGGCTCAAATTCTCTTTTATTTTTGATAACAAAGACACTAACACTGGAACCTAAGTTACTTGGTTTGACTACAGCCGGTAAAGATACCTTGGCAACTATTCTTTGAGCTTTCTTTGACTCTTTTAGCCAAGTAACTTTATTTAAAACCAAACTGGGCGGGGTTAAGAGACCATTTAATCGAAAAAGTTCTCGCGACTTGATTTTATTCATGGCCAAAGCACTGGCCAAAACATCGGAACCAGTGTAGGGCACTCCTAAAAAATCTAAAACCCCTTGAACAGTCCCGTCTTCACCATATTGGCCATGCATGGCATTAAAGACAAGATTGACTCCTCTTAAAGCTTTCTCTGCTTCGGTTACTTTTCCTTGATAGGTCCAGCGGTTTCTTTTGGTAATGATAATTGGCTTTACCTGGTACTTCTTTTTATCCAAATTCTCAATAACATTTTCTCCAGTGGCCAAAGAAATTTCATACTCCGAAGACTTGCCTCCCATTAAAACTGCTACTCTAAGTTTCCTCATAAGATTTGAAATTTTGGTTTAATTTTTTACTAGTAGGGGTAGAGGGAATCGAACCCCCATCAATAGGTTAAAAGCCTACTGCTCTACCATTGAGCTATACCCCCATTATTTTTTATTTTACCGCTATTTAGAACAAAAATCAAGCCCCATAGAATTTCTATTTTCTACGGGGCAAGTTAAAATCTTAAATTGTAAATCTTGAGAATTAATCCTCTATCTTTCTTCTCCGGCGCATTAAGACCAGGGCGAGAATGGGCAAAGTCACCCAAACAAAATAAGCTTCTGGGCCAATAAATATTTTTTCAGTCAAAGGACTAAATTCAATTACGGCTTCTCTGGGTAAAAAAGAAATAATCACCGCGGCTAGCAAGCCAATTTGGACAACGCTTAAAATGGACAATTGCCACCAGGCAGCTTCTCCCCTCTTTCTGATTCTTAAAGTGGAGCTTAAAACTGAACGAGGAATCAGAAAATAGAATAATAAAATCATTCCTAAAAAGAATAAGATTTGGGTTGGAGTGGAAGGTTCTTTATCAAGGCCTAGCCATCCCAAAGAAGCTAATCGCGACCAAGGCAAAACTTGCATAATGGCTAGAGAAAAATAGCTGCTGATAAGTAGAATAATCATCCGATTGCGGCCAAGAAAAAAACCATAGACAATCATGGCAATCAAAAAAATTGAAATAATAAACAAGTCCCAGCCTGAGGCAGCTCCAATATGGAAATTAGTTAAAAATTCACGAATGCCCATTATAAAGCTTAGAGCTCGGGGTAACCATTTTTCGAAGACGCAGCGGCCGTGACTTGGTTTATCTGCTACTTATTATTTAAGCCGCTGCTCCGAGATGACAAAAGCGGGTCATCCTGAGGGAGCGAAGCGACCGAAGGACCCCGTGGTATACGCCCGGGATCCTTCACTTCGTTCAGGATGACATTGCTTTTGTCATCTAGGCTTCTCGAAATGGTTACCCCGAACTCTTACATATTATTTAGCTAATTCTCTAATAATTTCCTTCTCTCTTCGAGATAATTTCTTAGGTACCTTTACCTGAACCCTAACAATTAAATCACCGCGGCCCCGTCCATATAAGCGAGGCATACCTTTGCCTTTTAACTTTATCATCTCACCTGGTTGGATGCCAGCAGGGATTTTTAATTTAACTTGACCATCTAAAGTAGGTATTTCTATTTTATCACCTAAAGTAGCTTGGGCAAAGTTGATAACTAAATCAAAGTAAAGACCATCTTCTTGACGCTCAAAATATTTATGAGGACGAATACGGACATTGATGAATAAATCACCGGCTGGCCCACCATAAGGAGCTGCCTCTCCCTGTCCAGCTAATCTCAAAGTTTGTCCATCTTCAATACCAGCTGGAATAGCCGCTTTTATCTTTTTAGTCTCTTTAATTATTCCTTGGCCATGACACTGGGAGCAAGTCTCCTCTGGTATTTCTCCTCGACCACCACATTGAGAGCAAAATCTTTGTTGAATAATAATACCAAAAAGCCCAGAACCCCTTATTTGTTCGTAGCCGCTTCCTTGACAAGTTGAGCATTTTTTCAATGACTGACCACCTTGGCCATGACACTCTTGGCAAACCACCATCTTTCGCAACTCAATTTCTCTCTGAGTCCCATGAAAAGCATCCTCTAAATCTATCGCTGTATCGATGACAATATCTTGGCCATATTGAGTAGCTGGTCTAGTTCTGGTTCTTGGCCCAAAACCAAATATCTCTTCAAAAATCCTACCAAAGCCCAAGTCCTCAAAAATATCCCGACCACCAAAAACATCATAAAAAGAACGGAAATCCTGTTGCGAAAAACCTCGGCCCGCCTCTTCAAAAGTTTGACCAAATTGGTCGTATTGACCCTTTTTCTCTTTATCAGAGAGAACCCGATAGGCCTGACTAATTTCTTTAAATTTTGCTTCGTATTCTTTTTTCTTATTTTCTGGAGCTCGATCAGGATGATATTTAAGAGCTAATTTACGGTAAGCTTTTTTTATCTCTTGTTCCGAGGCGCTTCGAGGAACTCCTAGTATTTCATAATAATCTTTAGCCATAAAAAATAGAATTTAGAAGTTAGAATTTAGAAGTTAGCTTAAATTTTAATATTTTCTTATTGGCTAAATTCCAAATTCCAGATTCCAAATTCTATATCTCAATTACCTGCTTCAAAACTGCTTTCTCTTGTATCTTGACAGCTTTAAAAGAAACTAAAGCTTTAAAAATCAGCCAGCTGATTAAAATAATCAGCCACATAAAGGGAATGGCCATTGTCCTTAAAGCTAAAAAGATACCAGCTGCTAAACCAAGAGGGAAGTACTCTTGATAAGGTTGACCAAATTTATTAATTTCTTGGTTAACTGCTTGATAAAGGGCATCTTGTAAATCTTTCTCGTTTTCTTCTAAAAGGCCAAGTTGCTCTGTAAGTCGGGAACTTGGCAGCTGTTTCTCAATTGCCCCGGTTATTGGCCGAATAATTATATTGAATAAAGGACGAGGAATTTTAATTTGGTTTTGATTTTCAAGCATCAAAGGAGAGAAATAATAAGCGGTGGCAATAACTAAAGACAAGCCAGTTAAGACAGCCGGTAAGCTCCGTCGAAGAATTTTCTCTGGTTGGAATTTAACTCGGAGTTTTTTCTCGTTAATTGCCCGAAAAGAACCAAAAATAAAAAGCAACAAAGCAATTAATAAGGCAACTAAATATTCTAATTTGAGACCAAAAGAAAGGAAAAAGCTGACTAAAATGAAAACAAGAGTGGTTAACAAGACAGCTTTCGATTTAGTCAAGAGCCAATTTAAACTTAAAAAAATTAACAAAATTAGAAAACCAAGACTTGGCCAAATCCAATTGCCATCTCCTGACAGAATAGCTTTCAATCCAGACCAACTGATGGCGGCCATTAAAGTAGCAAAACCAACTACGATTGATTGAGTAATACGATTTTTCTGCATGCTCTTCCATCATAACACAAACTTAAATGTATTTCAAAATTATTCTTTCCACAAGCTTAAGTCAATAAATAAAAAGGGGTAACAGGTTTTTCTGTTTACCCCTTACCTTCAAGAAATTGGGAAGTTAAGACAAGTGTCAATGCTAATGGCCAATGCCTTTTAGCTAGGTTAAACAAATAGATGGCCAAGCCTTTCTATTTGTTTAACCGTCAACTTGCCTGATAACTAAACCTTTACCTGAAAGAAGTTTTACCTCCTTTTCCTTCGAGCTCTCCAGGGGACAATGACTACTGCTGCTATCACTAAGATAGCCACTATCCATAAACTAATTGCTAGCCAAGAAAAGGAGGTTTCTTTTTTCTTCACCGACACTTCTTCCAGTGCTACCAAATTCTTCGGTAATACCTTATTCTTCGGTACTACTTTCAGTGTTGCTAATTCCGTTGGCGGTCCTCTCGGTTCTTCTTTCCACCAAGCCCAACTGCCGCATTCTGAGAGTCGAACTATCCGATATTGGTCTGCTCCATAATCTTTGACTTGATAGCCTCGATAGGAAGACCAATAGCAAGTAACCTCGTTCCAAATCTCCCCACTCCCGAAAATAAGCTGACTCAATTTTTGTTCGTTTGTCAAACCGGTCTCAAACCATTGAAACTTGTCTTCCTGCACGTTCTTTTTTGTCTGTTCCTTGACTAGAGTCGGTAGGTCAAATTTGTCTATCGCTTCTTGCCAGGTTATTTGATAGGGTTTTTCGTCAACTGGTTGCCCTGATTCTGGCAGTTCTTTAGCCTTAATCCTGGCTTTAGCCTCAGTCCTGGATGAAATAGCATCCCTGGCTGGGATAACTAAGATTTGGCCTGGATGGATAATGTAAGGAGAGGGGATCTGATTCGCCTGGGCAATCGCTCCGTAAAGAGTACCTTTATGGTAATACTTTGTAGCAATTTTCGATAGAGATTCTCCCCTTTCGACTAAGTGAAGGTGAGGGATAGTCAAGGATTGACCAGGATAAATAGTGTAAGGAGAATGGATCTGGTTTGCTTGGGCGATTTCCTTGTAGCGGAAGCCGTTTTGATAATACTTTTCGGCAACCTTCCAGAGACATTCCCCTTTCTTAACCAGATGAGTTACTGAGGCCTGCTTGGTTATTGACTCTCTTGGCTTCGAAGTTTCGCCCTTCTTCAAAGGAAGGGGAATAATCTGAGGGAGAGGAATGATTTCTTGCCGGACGACTACTGGTTCTGATTTGGCAGGGACTTCTTGGTTCATCTCGGTCGGGGCAATTAGCGGAATGGCCCTTTCCTTTATTACTTCCCTTTCAACCCTGGTACAGCCGAAAACCGTTAAAATCGATATCAGCCAAAGTGTCTTTTTCATCTTTCTTCCTCCTTCCTTTCAGGGATTCTCGGTTGCTGGTTGTCTAACAAACAAATTTAGTTCCTCTTTGAAATGCTTCTTGAGGTGTTTGGAGACCAAGTAAGCGCTAGTATCCACGAAGTCAAAGCAAATCGGACAGATAATTGCGCGCGGGCAATCAACTCGGTAACTTGTTCCCTCTTGAAATTTAACTCTTACTCCAATAGTCTCCGGATTCCCTTTAGTCTCCGAACTCCCTTCTACTTCGATAAACTTTGAGTCCTCCTCCCTAGTAGGTTTTCGCATTGATTTAATAATCAGCAAAATACCTACCACAATAAGAATTATCGACAAGACCAAGACAAAAGAATCGGAAACTGACTGTTCCAGCTTATTCGTATCCATTGGCACTACAGAAGTCCATAATGAAAAAAATACTCCCATCTTTTTCATTTTCATACCTCCATATCTTGTTTTGGGTTAGCCAATGCCTATCCCCTTTTCTGACAGTGGCCATCGCCTTCTGTCAAAATACTCTCAATTCACTCCTTTCTTATCGGATTTATATTTCAAAGAACTCCTCCAACCTATTGAAGGATAAAAAATACCCCAATCTGAGGTAACCTTATTTTAACAAGGTTTTCTTTATTTTGTCAAGCCCTGAAAAAGTTCAGCCTAACGTATTTCTCGAAGACGCAGCGGCTGGGGATCCGTTGTATTCGTTCTTATTATTTAAGCCGCTGCTCCGAGATGACAAAACAGAACCTTTCTTGTTGTTTCACTCTGGCTGTTATGTTTTGTCATCTAGGCTTCTCGAAATGGTTAGGCTAAACTTTTTGAAGTTTTACTTCTTTTCTTCTTTCACTTCCTCATACTCCCCTTCTACTGTTTTTTCTTTGTCTTTCTTGGGTCCTGCTTTTATCTCTGGTTCTGATTGTTCGGCTTTCTCTTCTTGAACTTTCTGATATAATTGAGCACCGATTTTTTGAATTACCTGAGATAGTTCATCCATTGCTTTTTTCAATGTCTCTATTTCTTTGCTGTCTTTAACTTTTTTCAGCTCAGCTAATTTTTCCTCAACTTCCTTTTTATCGGCTGGCTTGATTTTGTCACCAGCTTCTTTGAGAGCTTTCTCGGTAGAGAAAATTAAAGTATCAGCTTGGTTGCGAGTCTCGACTAATTCTTTTCTTTGACGGTCTTCAGCAGCATGAGCCTCTGCTTCTTGCTTCATTTTCTCAATATCTTCCTTAGAAAGGGCTGAAGAATCGGTAATGGTGATTGATTGCTCTTTGTTGGTTGCTTTGTCTTTAGCCTTGACGTCTAGGATACCGTTAGCATCAATGTCAAAAGCAACTTCAATCTGGGGTACACCGCGAGGGGCTGGTGGGATGCCATCTAAGATAAATCTGCCTAAAGTTCGGTTGTCAGCCGCCATTGGTCTTTCTCCTTGCAAAACATGGATGTCCACGGCTGGCTGATTATCAGAAGCGGTCGAAAAAATTTGACTTTTGGAGGTAGGGATGGTGGTGTTTCTTTCTATCAAAGGAGTCATCACCGCACCCAAAGTCTCAATTCCTAAAGTTAAAGGAGTGACATCCAATAAAAGAACTTCTTTCATATCACCACTTAGAATTGCTCCTTGAATAGCGGCGCCCACAGCCACACATTCCATGGGATCTACTCCCCGTTCAATCTTTTTGCCAACGTAGCTTTCAACAAATTGCTGGACAGCTGGCATTCTGGTTGGTCCGCCCACTAAAATAACTTTAGTAATATCATTGGAGGTTAGCTTAGCATCATTTAAAGCTTGCTCCATGGGACCACGACATTTCTCAATAATCGGCTTAACTAACTCTTCCAACTTAGCCCGAGTAATTTTCATGGTTAGGTGCTTTGGGCCAGCATTATCCGCACTGATAAAAGGTAGATTAATATCTGTTTCTAAAGTAGAGGAAAGTTCAATTTTTGCTTTCTCAGCTGCTTCTTTTAATCTCTGAAGAGCAGTTTTGTCTTGCTTTAAATCAATGCCATTCTCTTTTTCAAATTCTTGGGTAAGGTAGTCAACTAAAACTTCGTCCATATCCGTGCCACCTAATTCCGTATCACCAGAAGTTGACTTAACTTCAAAAACTCCTTCACCAAAATCCATAAGAGTCACATCCAAGGTGCCCCCACCAAAATCAAAAACCAGAATCTTTTCTTCCTGGCCAGCCTTATCAATACCATAAGCCAAAGAAGCAGCGGTTGGCTCATTAACAATCCGTATCACCTCCAAACCAGCAATCGCTCCAGCATCTTTAGTCGCCTGTCTTTGGGCATCATTAAAGTAAGCTGGCGTAGTGATAACTGCTTTGGGGACTGGCTCACCTAAAAAAGCCTCGGCATCTTTTTTAATTTTCTGTAAAAGAAAGGCAGAAAGTTGCTGGGGAGTATAATCTTTGTTAGCTAAAGTATATTTTTCCTTAGTTCCCATTTTCCGTTTAAAAGCCGTAGCTGTGTTTTCTGGATTAGTCACTGCTTGACGCCGGGCTGGCTCACCAACTAAAATCTCACCTTCTTTGGTCATAGCCACATAAGAAGGGAAAGCTTTGCCGCCGCCTACCACAGTCCCTTCAGCTGAAGGAATCATTGTCGGCTTACCTGCTTCAACTACTGAGGCAGCTGAGTTTGAGGTACCTAAATCAATACCAATTATTTTCGCCATTATTTTTATTTAAAGAGATTAACCCTAACCATTTCGAAAGGCGTAGATGACAAAAGCTACAACTAAGTGAGAATACTTATAAAGGATAAGCTTTTGTCATCTCCGAGCAGCGGAACAACAAACTCAGAAAGTCACCATATTCTCGCCGCTGCGTCCTTGAGAAATGTGTTAGGGTGAATCTCTGCCTCTATTTAATCTTAATGGGGATCCTTTTCGCTTTAGGAGTTATCTTAGCCACCTTAGGAATAGTAATCTTAAGCATGCCGCTGAGACTTTCAGCTATTGCCCTATCCCCTTTCACTTCGACTGGTAATTTAATTACCCGACGGAAAGCTCCTTTTCTAATCTCTTTGCGCAAATAATCTTTTTCCTTAGTTTCTTTTTTCTCTTCAGTCTTTCCTTGGATGGTTAGAATATTATCTTCTATGGAAATTTCAACCTCCTCTGGCTTAACACCAGCCAAGGATACTTCAACATAGAGGTTATCTCTATCTTGATAAATATCAACTGCTGGCTCCTCAGCTCGAAAGGTAGGAACAAAAGGAACCCACTCTTCTTCTTCTCCAAAAATTTCTGGAAGATGATGAGGTCTCTCTAATTCCCTAAACTGTCTCCATTTAATAGGCATAACAATGTCTTGGTAACAGCTTAATTTCCCTACTGTCGTTTTGAAGACTCTCGGTAATTAAGCTATCAGCCGCACTTTAAAAAATATTTTATTTGGCTACTTTGACTTTACTTATCCTCAAAACTTTATCTCTCAACAGATACCCTTTCTGTACTTCCTCAATAATCGTTCCTTCTTTTTCTCTTGATTTTACCTGCTCTATTGCTTCATGAAATTCTGGATTGAATTTTTCTCCCAGAGAGGGAATTTCTTTTAAGCCGCCTTGTCTTAAAATAGCTTCCAATTGTTCTTTGATTTGTTTTAATCCTTCGTCTTCTTTTGCTCCTATTCTTAAACTATCCAAGACTGGCAATAATTCTCTAATTAAACTCTCTCGGCTATAATTTCTCAACTCCTCTAAAATCTGTTCCTGCCGTCTTCGGAAATTTATTAAATCAGCCCTAGCTCGCTGGGTCTGGGTTAGATATTCCTCCCTTTCTTTTTGGCAAATTTTTAGTTTATTTTTGAGTTTCTCTAATTGCTTTGTAACTTCTTCAGAATCTTCAGAAATGTAAGCAATCTTTTCCTTTTTGGCCATTCTATTATTAAGTTTATACATTTTTCTAAAAATTGTCAATCAGAGAAAATTATGATAAGATAGAAATAATAAATAATACACAATAAGCAATACCCAGTAAACAAAAATTGTTTATTGGTGATTGTTTATTGTTCACTGAGACTATGAAAACAATTACTGCCAACAATATCACCTGGATTGATATCCAGGAGCCAAAAGAAAAAGATTTAGATAAACTTAAAGAAAAATTTCATCTCCATCCTTTTATTGCTCGTCAGTTTTTGCCACCAATTCATCGTCCTAAAATAGAAGAATATCCAGGTCAGCTCTTTGTTGTCCTCCATTTTCCCGTCCACAATCCTAAGCGCCGAGAAACCAAACCAGTAGAATTAGATTTTATTGTCACCCCTAATACTTTAATTACTAGCCATCTTGAGCCAATTCCTGATTTAGAAACCTTTTTCAATGATTGTCAACTCCAAAATTACCATCAAACTCAACACTTTAAAAGCAGTGGCCATCTCCTCTTAGGACTTTTAGACTGGTTGATTGATTCTTGTTTGCCCATGCTTGACCATGTGGCGGAAAGGATTGAAAATATTGAGAAGCAAGTTTTTGAAGGCCGAGAAAAGGAAATGCTTACTGAAGTTGCTATTGTTAAAAAAGACCTGATTGATTTTCGTCGAGCGGTCAAACCTCAAAGGTCAGTCTTAGAAATTTTAGAGAAGAAATGCCCGCGAATTTTCACTCGAGAGATAAAACCATTAGCTCAAGAAGTAATTGGCTCAGGGATTAGGGTATGGAATGTCTTGGAAAATAACCGGGAATTAGTCAACTCTATTGAGCAGACAAATAATTCTCTCCTTTCTCACAAATTAAATAATATCGTTAGAATTCTGACCGTTATTTCCTTCATCACCTTCCCTTTGGGGGTAGTGGTTGGATTTTTTGGGATGAATGTTTTTGATAATATCCCCTTAGTACGACAAAATCCTTTTACCTGGTTAGCCATCCTTATCTTTATGCTTCTGTCTGTGGGAATTATGGTGATTTATTTTAGAAAGAAGAAGTGGTTATAGAATTACAGGGTTTATAAAAGAAATAAGGGCGAGACTGTTTGTCCCGCCCTTTTTCAATCACTTTTTAGAGCAAAGGGATTAATGATGGTTCGTCTTCGACAAACCCATCAATAAATCCAAGTTCTTTTGCCTCTGGGGCAAAGAAAGGAATAGTATGCTCTCCTCTTTCTATCATTTTTTCAATTTCTTCAAGACTTTGGCCAGTTCTTTGAGCAAGGATGTTTTTGATACGCTTCTCGCTCTCGCGGGCTTTCTCAATTCTAAGTTCGAACTTAGTTCGCAATCTCTCATCGCTGTCAGAAAGATCTAATTTTACAGTAGTAACTAACCGATGACAAAGAAATTGACTATTCATCGTAGCATATCTCTTTCTGCACGCCTGAAGAATAGCCAAAGCTGTTGAATGGCATCTGCCAACGACAATTCCGATTACAGGAACACTTAATAGTTTAATCTGGTCATACACCCAAAGGCCCGAATCAAGATCTCCCCCTAAGCTATCGATTATCAATTTAATCTCTTCTGGTTCGGCCTCCGGCTTGACCTTCTCAAGGCTGAATATTGCCAATTGTCTTCTCAATTCCGTAACATTATTCCCATTAATCTGTTCAGCCAATGCCAATGTTCTCCTTTTAGATAAAATTTCCCCAATATCGACAATTTTTTCTTCCATTTCTATTCCCTCCTTTTTATATTTAGATAAATCATTGAATTGTTAAATTGAGCTATTTTAATTATACAATTTAATCATAAACTCGTCAAGTTTTTTATTTGCCTCCCCAAATAAAAGCTGATATGATAAAAATATGCTTAAGCTCTACAACACTCTCACTCGTAAGAAAGAAGTTTTTAAACCGATTAGGGAAAATCAGGTTTCTTTTTATCATTGTGGCCCGACTGTTTATTGGACTCAACATATTGGTAATATGCGCGGTATGTTCTGTGCTGATATTGTAGTTAGGGTACTTAAGTATTTGGATTACCAAGTAAAACATGTTCGTAATTACACTGATGTCGGACATCTGACCAGTGACCAGGATGAAGGTGAAGACAAGATAGAAAAAAGCGCCAAGCAGGAGAAACTTAGTCCTCAAGAAATAGCCGAGAAATATATAAAGATTTTTGAAAAAGATACCCAGGCATTGAATATTTTAGAGCCAACTTTTAAGCCAAGAGCCACTCAATGTATTCAAGAGATGATTGAGATGGTCCAGATTTTACTTGATAAGGGCTATGCTTATCCAACTGACTTAGCCATATACTTTGATGTTTCCAAGGCAAAAAACTATAGCCAGCTTTCTGGTCAAAGCCTAGAAGATAAGCTTAAAGGAGCGGGCAAGGCTGAAGTATCTGACAGGCAAAAGAGAAACCCAGCTGATTTCTCTTTATGGTTCTTTAAAGCAGGCAAGCATAAAAATGCCTTGCAATATTGGCCATCTCCTTTTAGTTCCCCTTTGGTTAAAAATGGGGAAGGTTTTCCGGGTTGGCATATCGAATGCTCGGTTATGAGCAACAAATATCTGGGTAAGACTATAGATATTCATATGGGTGGTGTTGAGCATATTCCAGTCCATCATACTAACGAAATAGCTCAAAGCGAATCAGCCAATGGAGTTAAGTTCGTTAATTATTGGCTCCATAATGAACATTTATTGGTTGATAATAAGAAAATGTCTAAATCAGAAGGGACTGCTTACAGTTTAAGCCAAATAGAAGAAAAGGGATTTAATCCCTTAGCTTTCCGGTATTTGCTTTTGCAGGCTCATTATCGTTCTAAACAAAATTTTACTTGGCCAGCAATGAAAGCTGCTCAAAATGGTTTTAATAATCTAACTTCTCAAATCCATGAACTTGGTGGCAAAGTCGGTAAGGTTGATAAAAAATACCAAAATGACTTTATCGGGAAAATCAGCGATGACTTCAATCTCCCCCAGGCATTGGTTATTGCCCAAAATGTTTTTAAATCCAGTCAGCCTAATCCGGATAAATTAGCAACCATTTTGGATTTTGACCAAGTTCTCGGTCTAAACTTAAATAAAATCAGACAAGAAAAATTAGTCATCCCTGAATCAATAAAAAAGTTAGTTAAGGAAAGAGAACAAGCTCGAAGAAATAAAGAATGGGACAAAGCAGATCAAATTAGGCAGCAAATTGAAAGACGACGTTATCGGGTAAAGGACACTATAGAAGGACCAAAATTATCCTCAAAATACTAACAAGATTTCCTCTTGCCTCTCATCCTTTAAATTGATAAACTTGGATTGCTAAAAATTATGAATAACCAAGCTTCGCCAATTAAAAAGGGAGAATTAGAGGGACGCCTGCCTCCTCAAAATATTGAAGCTGAGCAATCGGTTCTCGGTTCCTTAATGTTAGATAAAGAAGCTATTGTCCGAGTGGCTGACATTCTTAACCCAGATGATTTTTATCGAGGAAGTCATGCTAATATTTTCCAAGTGATGCTCGACCTATATGAGAAGAACGAACCAATCGATTTACTTAGCTTGACTAACCGGCTAGAGGAAAAAAATCAATTAGAAGAAGTTGGCGGGGCAAGTTATTTGACCAGCTTAGTTAATTCTGTGCCCACAGCGGCTCATGTTACCCACTATGCCAAGATTGTTAAAAATAAAAAGGTTCTCCGGGATTTAATCGAAACCTCCCATCAAATGACTCAGTTGAGTTATCAAGAACCTGAGGATGTAGAAAACTTAGTTGACACAGCTGAACAAAAAATTTTTGCTATCTCTCAACAATCAGTTGGTCAAAAATTTCTGCCAGTCAAAGACACTTTAGAAGAGGCCTTTGAACGAATTGATAAATTGCACCGAGGAGATAGTTCTACCAGAGGCGTGCCCAGTGGTTTTACTGATTTAGATAATTATTTATCTGGGTTCCAGAAATCAGACTTACTTATTTTAGCCTCAAGGCCTAGTTTGGGAAAAACTACTCTGGCTTTAGATTTTGCTCGTTATGTGTCGGTAAAAAATAAAATCCCCGTGGGTATCTTTAGTCTAGAAATGGCCAGAGAGCAATTAGTTGACCGACTTATCTGTGCCCAAGCAGAAGTAGACCTTTGGCGGATGCGGACTGGTCGTCTCTCCGATGAAGGCCCTGATAACGATTTCAATCGTATCCAACAGGCTTTAGATGAATTATCAGTCAGTCCTATCTTTATTGATGATACGGCCACCCCAACTATTATGCAGATACGAACGATGGCTCGTCGTCTTCAAGCTGAGCACAATATAGGTCTGCTTATTATCGATTATCTTCAAATGATTCAACCTCGTAATTTGAGTGAGTCGTCAGTCCAGCAAGTAACAGAAATATCTCGTAATTTAAAAGCCCTAGCCCGAGAGCTTAACTTACCTGTTTTGGCTCTTTCTCAGCTTTCTCGAGCTGTTGAGAGTCGCTCACCAGCTATCCCTAAGCTCTCTGACCTTCGGGAAAGTGGCTCGTTAGAACAAGATAGTGATGTAGTTCTCTTTATCTACCGAGAAGATAAAGACAGACCTGACACTGAACGTAAAAATATCGCTGATATCATCTTGGCCAAACACCGCAATGGACCAATTGGCCGAGTAGAACTCTTCTTTAACGAAAGCCAGGTTAGTTTTAAGAACCTGGAGAGACACCTCGGCGAATAAAGGTGAGGGATATACTTTTCAGAAGATAACTATAATTCATGTTTCCGGAGCAAATTCAAAATCTCATCAACCAACTAAGTAAACTACCTGATATTGGTCCCCGAGCGGCTACTCGGTTAGTTTTTTATTTAATCAATCGAAACCAAAAAGAATTAGATGAATTATCTTTTTCCATTAAAAACCTGAAAATAAAAATTCACCTTTGCGCTCAATGTTTTAATGTTGCTCCTAAGGACAATCAGCTTTGTTCTGTCTGCCAAGACAAAAAAAGAAACCAAGAAATTATCTGTGTGGTAGAAAATGTTTTAAATATCCCTCCTTTGGAAAAAACTAAACAATACCAGGGCCTTTATCATGTCTTAGGTGGCTTAATTTCGCCACCTGACGGGATTGGTCCGGAAAACTTACGAATCAAAGAATTAATTAAGCGTTTAAAAAACAGTCAACCGTCAATAAAAGAAGTGATTTTTGCCTTAAGTCCGAGCACTGAAGGAGATACCACTACTTTATATATTGAACGCCTACTTAAACCTTTCAAGATAAAAAAAAGCCGCTTAGGGCGCGGCTTATCTATTGGTAGTGATTTAGAATATATTGACGAAAATACCTTAACTAACGCTCTTTTAGGAAGAAGATAATATTTTTATTATTTCCACTTGGCTATAGGGCTGGCGGTGGCCCATTTTCTTTTGATATCGTTTTTTAGCTCGGTATTTAAAAACAATCACTTTCTTAGCTTTGCCTTGCTCAATAACTTTAGCTCTAACTTTGGCATCCTTAACTAAAGGGGTGCCTATTTTAATAGTCTTACCTTTGACCACTAACAAAATTTGGTCAAAGTTAAATTCTTTGCCCTCTTTGACATCTAATCTCTCTACTTTAATTTTATCACCTGGCGAAACTAAATATTGCTTTCCACCAGTCTTGATTACTGCCAACATAAATTTATTATTAAAAGAGTTTAAGAGCTCAGGGTAACTATTTCTCGAAGACGCAGCGGCCGTGACCTAATTTATCTTCTACTTATAATTTAAGACGCTGCTCCGAGATGACAAAAGAGTGCTTCTTTACTATGCCAACCCTGTTGTTATCTTTTGTCATCTAGGCTTCTCAAAATGGTCACCCTGAGCTCTTGCCGTATTATATTAATCCACTGAAGGTTTATCTATTTGTTTGACTTCCATTTCTGACTTGCCGCCAGTAATTTTGGCCACATCTTTATCAATTTTGCCAAACTCTTTATAAGCGCTATTATACATGCCCACTGTCGTGCCAAGATTATTACCCAGCCTCAACATATATTCGCCGTAACTTTTTAAATGTTTATCTAGCCTTTCTACTCCTTTGCGAATCTCTTTGGCTGATTCTTCAATCTGTAAAGCCCGCAGACCTTGTAAAACCGTCTGTAAATAAGCATGGAAAGAAGTCGGCGAAACAATAATGACGTGCCTGTCCCGAAAAGCATACTCGACCAAGTCTCGCGTATTAACCTTAATCGCCCCTACTTGGCTAACTAACAAATCGTAATAAATTCCCTCAGCCGGAATAAACATAAAGGCAAAATCCATCGTCCCCTTATTGGGCTTGATATATTTAGCCGTTTCATCAATCCGCTTTTTAAGGTCTATTTTAAACTGTTTTTCTAATTTAGCTCGTTCCGTTTCATTTTTTTCTTGAACAATCCGATTATAATTCTCTAAAGAAAATTTAGAATCTATGGGAATAATTTTATCTTTAACAAAAATTGCTGCATCAACTACATCACCGTCATCAAATTCATACTGCATTTGGTAGGTATTGGGTGGTAAAACATTCTTGAGGACTGTTTCTAAATAATATTCTCCCAAGATGCCTCGGTGTTTAGGATTAGTCAAAACATTCTCTAAAGATTGTAATTGCTGGGCAAAACTAATTACCTGCTTATTAGTATTATCAAGTTTAGTTAATCTTTCGGTGACATCGCGGATAATTTTAGCGCTTTGGCTGAATTGAGTTTGGACTGTTTTAGTTGATTCAGCTAATTTGTTATCCAGAATCTGTCCTAACTGATTTAACTGCTGTTGGAGCATCAACATTGATTCACCCTCTTGGCTAGGCCTTTTTCTTAATAATAAAAAAAACATTAGGGCTAGGCCTATGACAATCAGAATTAAAAGTAGAATAATAAAATATTCCATAAAATTATCTAAATTACTCTAACACAAATAAATTTAAAAATCAATCGGGCAAGAAGGACTGTCCCTTAGGGACTGTCCCTGGGGGACAGTCCTTTAGGGTTAAGTAATTAAAATTTCTGCCAGAATAAAAAGGAGATAAAGGGATAATAGAAAAATAGCTTCTTTTCTAGTAATTCTTCTACCAGTTCGCATAAAGATTAAGAAAAAGATAGCCGAAATTACTAAGAAAAATCGACCAATGAAAAAAGGTGAAAAATTAACTACTTCAATTGGACAAAATAAAGCGACTAATCCTAAAACCAAGGTGGCCGGAAAAATAACTGAACCCATTAAGTTCCCCACCACCATCCAATCCTCGCCTCTTCTGGCGGCTTGGACACCAAAAAAAATCTCTGGTAAGGCATTACCTAGGCCGACCACTAAAATGCCTATTAAAACAATGGGTAAATTTAATATTTCCGAGAAAAAAGTAGCTGCTTCGACAATTCCTTCAGCGGCTAAAAGGAGTAAGGCAACTGAGCCGACTAAAGTACCGACATCTTTAAGGATTGCTTTAGCCTCAATTGGCGGGGCTATCGTATCATAGGATTTGGCAAATCTTTCTCTTCTACCAAAAAGCCAGCTGACATAAACCACAAAAGCTAAAATTAATAAAATCCCTTCAGCCCGGGAAAGCGTGCCATCAATTATTAAAATTAAAGGCAAAATAGCAATAAATAAAGTGAAAATAGCACTTCCTTGAACAGCTCGACTAGGCAAAGTTAACCCATTAGCAGCCACTAAAGTAGCCAAAGCCACCGCTAAAGTTAAATCAACAATATTTCCCCCAACAATTTCACTAAAAGAAAGTGTGGGGATTTGGTGAACAACAGAACTTAGGCCTACCGAGAGATTAGGTATCGAACCAGCCAAAGCCATGGTAAAAAAGGCCACCACAAATTCCTTCCAGCCTAAAAATTTAGCTATCCTAGTAAGAGAACTAACTAGCCGGTTACTTGAGAAAACCAGCAAGAGAAACGAAGCCCCGAAGGTAAAAATATAGAGGAAACTCATATTTTAGCTTGACGTCTGATAATAAAGTAATACTTGGTCGCTTCAATTAGGGCTATATTTAATAGACCTACTGCAAGAAGCAAACTCCAATCAAAAAGATTTAAAGGGGTAGTTTGGAGGAGTTTCTGAAGGGGAGAAAGGTAGAGAGCGGCTAATAGCATGACTACTCCAAAAAACCAAGCCAGGATTAAAAATTTATTAGAAAAAGGGTTAGTCTGCCAGATGTTACGCCTTAAGCTTTTACAGGAAAAAATATAAAAAAGAGAATCAACCGTTAAACCAGCAAAAATTACTGACCTAATATGAGGGATTCCATAATTAGTGTATTTCAAAAGATAGAAAAAGAGTCCTAGCAAAAAAAGGTCGGTGACAATGCCAATGATAAAAATTAAAGCCTTCATCTCTTTGGTCAAAAGAAACATGCCATACCTCCGAGGTTTTTGTTTCATGACATCCTTTTCTTTTGGCTCGAAGGCCAAAAAAATACTCATTGGCCCATCCTCAATTAAATTAACCCATAAAATTTGACCGGCTAAAATTGGCAGGGGCCAACCAAAAAGAAGACTTACGCTGACTAAAATAACTTCAGTAAAACTATCGGAAAGCAAATAAGTAATCACCTTTCTAATGTTATCAATAATCGCTCGACCTTCTTCAACGGCGGCCACAGCAATACTAAAGTTATCAGTTAGAAGAACTAAATCAGAAACTTCTTTAGCCACGTCAGTCCCCGAGCCTAAAGCTAAGCCCATATCAGCCTGCCTGAGCGCTGGTGCATCATTAATCCCATCTCCAGTCATCGCCACCACTTCTCCTTTCTTTTGCCAAGCCTGAACAATTCTTAATTTTTGAGCTGGCTCCACTCGAGCATAAATTTGAATATCTTTAAGCTTTTTCTCGAATTCCTTATCTGATAACTTAGTTAAATCTTTGCCC
>CAYFWT010000025.1:0-12868 GCA_964346955.1 uncultured Candidatus Saccharibacteria bacterium | reverse complement strand
CGGAGCTACAAAAGCTTGACAAAATAATAAAGATTGTCTAAAGATAGAACAGAACCATGAATAAACAAACTAATCCGAAAATGAATATTTGTTGTTGTAGTAACGTTGTCTCCTTCGAGAGGATTGGCTTGGTTTATTATCTTCACATATAATCTTTAAGCTTTAGGAAAAAATAAATAATTATACCAATCAATCTCTCGGGAGAGATTTTTTATTTAGTGGCTTTGATTCAAAAATATGAAAAACAATACTTTAAACAAATTCACTCAACTTAATTCGTCTACTATCTTAGGGGTTATAGGTAAAACGCCCTTAATTAGAATGGGTAAAATATATGCTAAATTGGAGACAACTAATCCAAGCGGAAGCGTTAAAGATAGGATGGCTTGGTATATGGTAGAAAGGGCAGAAAAAAGAGGCGAATTAAAACCAGGGGACAAAATAATTGAAGTTACCTCTGGTAATACTGGAATTTCTTTTGCTATGATTTCAGCAATGAGAGGTTATAAGTTTGTTGCAGTAATACCAAAATCAATGAGTATAGAGAGACGAAAAATGATGAGAGCTTTTGGAGCAAAAATTATATTAACTCCAGCAAAAGAAGACATGTTTGGGGCAGTGAGGAAGTATAAAGAACTAATAAAGAAAAATAAAGATGTCTGGTTACCTAGGCAGTTTGAAAATCCTGATAATATCGCAGCTCATAAGAAAGGACTTGGAGGAGAAATTATAAAGCAAACAAAAGGTAGGATTGATGCTTTTGTAGCTGGAGTTGGAACAGGAGGAACTCTGATAGGAATTGCTCAAGCCTTAAAGGAAATAAGCCAAAAGACAAAAATCATTGCCGTTGAACCAGAAGAATCAGCAGTATTGTCGGGAGGTAAACCAGGGAGGCATCAAATTCAAGGAATAGGTGAGGGTTTTATTCCCAAAATAGTAAAAGATAATAGAGGTTTGATTGATGAGATAATTACTATTAAAAGCCAAGATGCAATAAGTATGGCTAAAAAATTAACAAAAGATTATGGAATTTTAGTAGGAATAAGTTCGGGATCTAATGTTTTAGCGGCAATAAAAATAAGTAAAAGATATAAAAATGTGGTTACAATTTTACCAGATAGAGGAGAGAGATATCTAAGCGAAGTATTTAATCAGAGAAAAAGTTCTTACTAAACAGGTTCTAACATCGTCCGCCCCTCGGAGTCTATTTAAATCGTTACTATAGGCGGTTTTTTTGTTTGTGTGGTAGAATAGAATTATGAATCTGCAAAATATTAAGATCGGGACATTGCTTGGTATTGGTATAGGTGGAATTATTGTTGTGATGATTTCGACTACCATATATTCAAACCATCTTTCTAATCGCGCTCAGAATATTATAAGAAATAGCACAGCGAGGATATTTGATGTGTTAACAATCCAGAGAGATACAGAAGAGCTTTTTTCAGCCATGGACGATCTTGTAGTCATTCGAGAACAATATGAGCTTGATGTTGCAGAGGATAGGATTAATAGATTGTTTGATCGAGCTACGATAACAATAGATAAGGGCAGAGAAACGCAAATTTTTGAGGAGAAAGAGCTGGAACAAGCCAAAGAAATCTTAAGAGAAGTTTCTGAAACGTCAGAAAGCATTTTCAATCTGAAAGCAGATTTAATTAGCCAGGGTATTGAATATGGAGGGATTTATAGGGGTGATTCTAGCAGGAATGACATTGAGCTAAACAGTAACTTTGACAGATTACGAAATTCAAAACATCAGATGCTTGGAGTGGTTCACGATGTTATAATTCGTTCTGATGAAGAGTTTCGAAGTGCCATGGGATTGGTGCAGAGGGCGCAGATTGTAACCTGGGTGATTGTTGGAATTAGTCTTGTACTTGCTCTATTTTTGGCATATTATCTGGTGAAGCTTGTTAAAAAAATATATGATATTAAAAATGAATTTATCAATATTATTGCTCATGATCTTCGTAATCCTATTACAGCTATAATTGGGTATTTAGACCTAATTAAGAGTGGTAAAGAGAAATTTAAAAAGGATGTTGATGATTATTTTAATATTATTAACGCTTCAGCTTTTAAATTAAGGAGTCAAATAAATAATTTATTAGAAGTTGGGCGGTCTGAAACTGGCACATTAAAGATAGAACTTGAGTCAGTTGATCTTTCAGGCGTGTTTAATGAAAGTATAACAAGAGCCAAAGCGATTGCTATGACCTCAAAGATGAAAATTGATTATCAGGAAAATCCTAATTTGCCAAAAGTCATAGCTGAGAAAGATAAAATAACCGATGTTATTGATAACTTAATTTCAAACGCTCTAAAATACAATCGCAAAAACGGAACGGTAACCATAAGCTCGAGCATAAAAAAAGATAAAGTAACTATTTCTGTTCGTGACACTGGCTATGGCATACCAGAGAAAGATAAAGAAAAAATATTTAAGAAATATTCCAGGTTAAAAGGTAAATCTGTCAAGAAAAGAGGAACTGGATTAGGATTGTACGCAGCTAAAATGTTGGTTGAAAAAATGGGAGGTTCAATTAATTTTGTATCAAAAGAAGGTGGGGGGACTACATTTTTAGTTACCCTAAATGTTGCTATTGAGAAAAAGGGGTTAAAAAAAACAACCTAATATGGTATTATATTAATATGACTAAAACTAAACATATATTAATCATAGATGATGATCCTAATTTAAGGCGTCTATTTGGAGCCAAACTAGCATTAGCTGGTTACGAGGTAAACTATGCTTCAGATGGTAACGAAGGTCGTGAAATGGCTAGGCGATTTAAAGTTGATCTTATTCTGTTGGATATTAGGCTAGGTGATACAGATGGATTTAAAATAGCAGAGCGTTTAAAGACAGAGCCTAAAACTAAACATATTCCTATTGCATTTCTTACAAATCAAGATTTGACTCCTGAAGCAGAAAAAAATTTAAAAGAGCTTTGGGCAGTTGCTTATCTTCATAAAAGCATGGATTTAAATGAGTTCGTGAAAAAAATAAATGACATATTTAAAAAACTCAAAGTAAAGTAAAAAATCGTCAAGAAGACGATTTTATTAAAGGAGCCATAAAAAAAGTATAACAATTAAATTTAATTTATTAAAAATATGGAAATTTCAATATTTTTCGCACAACTTTGGGGTAGTTTTTTTGTGATTTTTGGCTTGTTGTTTATTATAACAGGACAGTTAGGCAAGACTATAGAGATGACAGATGATAAGGCATTTGTTATCTCTACCGGTTATATCACATTGCTAATGGGATTAGTAACCGTAATTTTGCATAATGTTTGGGTTGCTGACTGGAGAGTGGTTATTACTGTTCTGGGATGGTCTACATTAATTAAAGGAATTATGAAAGTTGGATTTCCCGAGCAGATACACAAACAAGCACAAAGATTCAAAAAGAAACAAATCCTTAGTGCTATTTTCATAATTCTTCTAGGTGCATGGCTGCTTTGGATGGGTTTAGAAATATCTGTCTAATTAAAAAAGTTCGAAAATCGTCCCATCGGGGGAGCTCGCATATTGACACAAGCATACTTTTATGGTATGCTTATTTTAGTTCTTAAAATTTATGAAAGGAGGAATTAGCTATGCCGAATATCTTTATCTGTGGCTTTGGAGAGAGGGCTGAGGAAATAAAGGAGATTATTGATAAGGCAATGCAAAATATAAAACTTCAAGATGAGGCTATCACTTCAATCGTTGAAATGAAAGCCGAGAGTTGCGACGGCAAGAGAACTTCATCGCCTTATCTTCGGGTTTGCTCGGATAACAAGCCAGAAATCAAGCAAATCATTAAGGCCCTTCACAAGTTCAAAATTGGGGAAGATGTCGAATCTCTTCTGATAGATGATTTTTTCCCAGCAAAGGTAATGGAATGACCAAACAAAAGGAGGAGTGGTGATGTCAATGGGAAAAAGAGTGTCTCTGGGAATAGGATATGCAAATATAGGGAGTAGAGTGACTTGGCTGGCTCCGCATTTCTGCGGTGGAGGGGCAAAAGTTCAAAAGATGCAGGCAGCTAACGTTAAGGAATATGGCCGAGGCCCTTTTGAGGTGGTTAAGATTACACTGGATAAGGATGATTTCCGAATTCATCTTAGGGACGAGAAAAGTGGAAGGGAATTCAAGGTTCTGAGCGTTTTGCTCGCCGAGCATCATTAAGAAAATCTTTTCGTAAATTTTAATGTGTCTGCGCCACTTCCCAGAAGTGGCCTTTTTTTATCCCAAATTCAATAAAAACTATATTTCTTATTGATAAAAAAAGTGGCGGTCATTGTTTGACCGCCAGAGACCGGTTTTGTTTCCGGTTTTTATTTTTGTTTGCGAATGAAAGAACTACACTCTTAGAAAGAGCTTTTCGAGTCTTTTGCCATTCCTGTTAAAAACAGGATGACCATCAGTCCCGTGTAGTCGACCACATTCATTACACGAAAGAAGAGATGGGACAACTTTACATTCTGTTGTCCCGATAATTAACGAGATAGAGCTTTCTTTACTAATCCGACCGTCACATACTTCTTCTTGGCATTCCATTTCTTTCTTCCGGTTCATAACCAACCTCCTTGTTTGAGTTATCGCAGACAGCTCTGCTGATTTTAGATTATAGGGCATGGCATCTTATTTGTCAATGGCTTGATTTTTGCCATCAACAGTGTCAAAATTGATTAAGTACCTTAACATTTATCAACCAGTAAAAATCCTGTCAAATATTGAAATTCCAGAATTTCTGAAAGGAGGATTGATTATGCGAGTAATCGGTATTGACATAGGAAAAGTAAGTTTTAAGGCGGTTTGGTTAGAGAATCAACAAGGAAAATGGCAAATTAGAGAAACTTTTTGGCAAGTCCATCAGCAAGAGATAAAGAAAATCTGGCAGAAGCTTAAAAACCAATGGCACATAAAAAAACAGGACCAGATAATAGTAACTGGTCGACTCCGCCAAATGCTACCTTTCTCTTCGGTTGTCGAGAAAGTAGCCCAAGAAGAGACAGCCAGATTTCTTTATCCTCAGGAGAACTTGACTTTAATCAGAATAGGAGGTGGTGGCTTTTCAGTTCTTAAACTCAGAACTGCTGGTCCAAGTGAATTTAGGCAAAATCATCGCTGTGCCGCTGGGGTAGGGAGTTTTCTAGACCAGATTATGAGCCGAGTTGGTCTGAATATCTTCCAAGTTGATAAACAAGTTGGCCAAGTTAGGGGATTGGAGGTTACCTCTCGCTGTGGGGTAACCATGAAAACTGACTTTACCCATCTTCTCAACACTGGGCATCGGATTGAAGAGGCCTTAGCTGGACTATTGGATTCGTCAGCCAAAAATGCCGCTAGCTTGGCTTTGAAGACGCCAATTTCTCCTCGAGTCTTAATTATCGGTGGGTTGTCAGTTTCTCAGCGGATTGTCGAGACCATCCAAAAAAATCTTCCTCAAGAAGTGATCGTAGAAGTGCCTCCTAAAGCTTTATATTTTGAAGCTTGGGGAGCTGCTTTAATCGGAACAAAGAAGCTGAAAGACAAAGGGTCCTTTACCTCTCAGGCCGAGACTGATTTCTCTCCTTTAGTTTTTCTGCCAGGCCTAAAAGAGTCTTTGCCTTCGGTGACCAAAATTAAGTCTCCGGAGCTTAAGAAGTCATCTCTGGTCAATTCACCAGTTTTAGGGCTAGACATTGGCTCGACTGGTTCCAAGGCAGTAATTTTTGATGGGGAGCCAGTTTTTGAAGCCTATCTAGAGACTCAAGGGCAACCGGTTCAAGCAGCCAAAGATTTAATCGTTCAGATTCCCAAGCGTTTTTTTAATCAGCTTAGAGCGATTGGTTGTACTGGCTCTGGCCGAGAGATTGTTGCTAATCTCTTCAAGGCTTCTTTGTCTAGTGAAGAGCATCAGCGAATCTTTGCCTTTAATGAGATTGCTGCTCATGCTCAAGGTGCCTCTTATTATGATAAAGGAGTGGATACGGTGGTTGATATTGGAGGACAAGATGCTAAGTTTACCAAGTTAGAACCTGGCCAAGCTCGAATGACTGATTACTGCATGAACACGGTTTGCTCGGCCGGCACTGGTTCCTTTTTGGCGGAACAGCTTCAGTTATTGGGTCTCAAAGACGTAAAAGAGTTGGGTGAGATAGCTTTAGAATCTCCTCGGGCAGTTGATTTAGGGCAACACTGCGCCATTTTTATCTCTGAACGGATTGATGAAGCCAGACGAAAAGGAGCTAAACTTTCTGAGATAGTGGCTGGTCTCTATTACTCAATCGTCACCAATTACAACAATCGAGTAAAGGAACTCAGAGACTACGGTGAGAAGGTTTTTCTCCAAGGCAAACCAGCCGAGAATCTGGCTTTAGCTTGTGCTCTGGCTAGGGTGACCAATAAACCAATCATTGTCCCTTCTTCACCTGGTTCTCCTGGCGCCTTAGGAATTGCCCTTTTAGCTAAAAAGGAATTGGACGGAAATCTAGCCAAAGAAATACCTCTCAATCTAACTCCTTTTCTCAAAGCTCGGATTTTGGAGAAAAAAGAATTCCGCTGCCAGGCCAAGGATGGTTGTTTAGAAGGCAATCTTTGTCCTGTTCAGACCATTGCCGTAGAGGTTGGGAAAGAAAAGCGAAGATTCTTTTGGGGTGGTGCTTGTGATAAATATGAAAAAGTGGGTAAAAAGCAGGTCTTGGCTCAAGCTCCTCGTCCCTTTATCGAAAGAGAAAATTTGATCTTGGAGCTATTAGTTAAGGAGCCAAATCAAGCAACCAAGAGTATCGGGTTGCCTCGAGGTTTGGAGACTGAAGAGATTTTGCCCTTGGCCATTACTTTTTTCCAGGAATTAGGGTTTAAAGTTAAGCTAGAAGAATCCCTCGACCTTAAATTTTTGGAGGAAGGGGCCAAGCTTTGTCAGGCCACTTTTTGCGCTCCCTTACAGCTCTTAGCTGGTCAAGCCAAACTTCTGGAAGAAGAAGACTTTCTCTTTTTACCCAAGATTACTGAGATTCCTGACTTGAGTCCAGAAGAGGAGAAAAAGCGCTGTTATGTTTGCCCTCTATCTCAAGCAACGCCAGACCTTTTTTCTCCAAAGTTATCCAGCAAAGTTCTTCAACCTTTATTGAATTTTAGAGAAGGGTATCAGAAGAACCGCTGGGAATTTCTGAAAATGGGCCTTAAGCTAGGTTGTTCTCCGATGGCAACCTTTTTGGCCTTTGGAAAAGCGGTTCAGGCCCAAGAAGAATTTGAAAAGGAGTGTCTAAGAATCGGCCAAAAGACTCTAGAGTTTGCTCAAGAGAATCAGTTGCCAGTGGTGGCCATCTTAGGCCATCCCTACATTATCAACTCTTCTTTTCTTTCGGCTGGCATACCAGAAACTATTCAGGAAAATGGCGCCTTAGCTTTACCAGTCGAGTGCTACCCCATAAAAGACCAAAGCTCTCTTTTTAGAAATATCTACTGGGGCTACGGTCAGAGATTATTGGAGGCAGCTTATCAAATTAGGCGTCATCAAGGTGTTTATCCGCTCTGGCTTTCAGTCTATTCCTGCGGTCCAGACAGTTTTCTGCTCCACTTTTTCCAGTATTTAGCCCAAGGTAAACCTTACACCATTTTAGAATCAGATGCCTATACTGGACAAGCTGGTTTTAAAACTCGGGTGGAGGCATTCCTCTATGGGATTAAGCATTATCAGTCGTCTCAAGAAGAACTTTCACCTGAGTTTGCTCATTTTGAGACCAGTACCAGTTTGGATGAAATTAAAAAAAGTGGCTGTAAGGTTTTAGTCCCTTGGATGGGAGAAGGTTCAAGAATCTTGATGGCCCTTTTTGAGTCAGCAGGGATAGCCAGCCAAGTCTTACCTTTAGGAGACCAAGAAAACCTAGAGTTGGGTCGACGGTTCACTTCAGGTAAAGAGTGTCTTCCCATGTTAGTTACCTTAGGGGGCTTGCTCAAGTATTTAAAAACTCATCAGGAGAGTTTTTATTACTTTATGCCTCAGGCGGGTGGCCCTTGTCGCTTTGGCCAATATCAAAGGCTGTTTAAAATCATCTTGGAAAAATTGGGCTTAGCTGAGAAAGTAAAGATTATTTCTCCTAATTCGGAAACCGGCTATCAACAGGCCCTAAAACTGACCGGAGCCATGGTGGCTAAATCTTGGTCAGCGCTGGTTTTTGTTGACCTTTTAAGAGACGCCTTGCTCGATTTACGACCCGAAGAAAAAATTCCCGGCTCAACTGAGGCAGTCTTTAATCGCTACCTTAAAAAGGCCGAAAAGGTGATTCCCAAGACAGCTAATGATTGGTCTGGTTTGAAGGATTTGTGGGGACTGAAGCTCTTAGCTCAACAAGCTGCTTCGGATTTCAAGAAGATTTCCAAAGCGAAAGAAAAAGAAGGCAAGCCCACTGTCCTTTTGACTGGCGAGATTTACGTTAGATTGGATAGTTTTTCCAATAATGAGTCGATCAGAGAATTGGAGAATTTGCAGGCCAAAGTAAAGCTGGCCCCTTTTAGGGAGTGGGTCAACTACGTTACTTATCTGCGAAGGAAGAAGCAGACTCTGGTTAAGGCGCCCCGAATAAAGACCTATTTGACTTACTGGCTTCAGAGAATAATTGAGGGAAAGCTCTATCGGATTTTTGCCCAGGGCTTGGGTTGGCCGAAAGACCACCAGGCAGAAGAGATTCTTAAAGCAGCTGAGCCTTATCTACGGCAACTTAAACCCTTGGGTGAAGCAGCTTTAACCATTGGTTTGCCTCTGTTGCTTTGGCAAAAGAAAGAGATAGCTGGCACAGTAGTGGTTGGTCCCTTTGAATGCATGCCTACCAGAATTGCTGAAACTCAACTGAATCTCATTTCTGAAAGGACCGGCTTGCCAGCCTTAGCTCTTTCTTTCAATGGAGACCCTTTGGACAAAGATCTTCTGGAAAGCTTTGTCTGGGATTTAGCTCGTAGAGAAAATTGACTATCTTTACGGGATTAAAAATGGCCACTGGGCAATTCAGCCAGTGGCTTTTTTCTTTGATTTCAGGGGCATTTTATGATAATCTGAAATCAGTCCATTGATATGCTTCCTTATACACTACGTCTTTTATTTAATAAAAAATTGGATAAAATAGAGGAATTATATCTCAATATGTCTTTAAGGGCTTTTGCCCTTTCGATGATTGAGATTTTTATTCCCATTTATTTATTAAAACTTGGCTATTCTTTGCCCTCGGTTTTACTTTTTTATGCGGCTATTAATGGAATCCATGCCTTGTTTGTTCTGCCAGCTACCAAAATTGCCTCCAGATTTGGTTTTAAACATTCAATATTTTTTAGCACGCCTTTTTTAATTATTTTTTATTTTCTTCTTTATACCTTAGAGTTATATTATTGGCCTTTGTATTGGCTAGCAATAATTTTTGGTATAAGTAGAGCTCTGTTTTGGCTGGGCTATCATACAGATTTCTCTAAAGTGAGTAATGGTAAATACCGAGGAGAAGAAGTTAGCTTTGCTAAGTTTTTTAAATTAATGTTTGGCGTGGCTGGCCCAGTGGCCGGAGGATTAATTTTAACATTTTTTAGTTTCAAGCTTTTATTCATTATCGTTTCTTTGCTTTTATTTTGTTCGGCTATCCCTTTATTTCTCTCCAAAGATGTTTATGGGCCAATTCATTTTTCCATAAAAAGGTTTTTTAAAGCTCGACAAATTAAAGACCTCTTCGGTTTTATGGGTTATGGAATAGAAACCGGGGTAGGTATGACCATCTGGCCCATATTTATCTTTTTCACCATAGTCGATAATTTCGCTGTCTTGGGCTCAGTTAAATCAGTTTCTTTGTTATTTTCTTTGCTTTTTATATTTATCATTGGCCGGCTTTCTGATATCAGAAGGAGGTCGATTTTAAGAATCGGTGCTTTGTTTAATGCTTTTGTTTGGGGAATCAAGACCTTTGTTAGAACAAGTTTACAGGTATTTGTTATTGATTCTTTCTATGGGATGACTAAAATGACCATCGCCATTCCTTTTGATGCTTTAAGTTATGATAAGGCGGCCAAAGGCAATATTTTAGAATCTATCGCTTTCAGAGAAATTTGGATTCAAGTGGGAAGAGTGATTTTCTTCCTTTTGATGGCCCTGATAGCTGATTTAACCATTGGTCTTATTTTTGGCAGCGGCGCTTCTCTGCTTCTTTTGTTATTTTAGTTTGACTTTCTAGAGCTAGTTGACTATAATAAAACATTCTTAAAAATTTTTTAGTTTCTTTTAAAATTAGTCCAAGGATAAGGAGGTGTCCAATGAGAAAAGGAGTCTTCCAAAACACTGTAGTCTTTGTCCCAGTAAGTAAAGGAGGATTAATTCCCTTACGTCTTCAATTCTCAAAAAAGGCATTGGCAGTGAGGGCCGTTGAGAAAGGGGAGATGGGTACGAGAGAAGCCCTTGACCTGATTGAGTCATTCCATCAGTACCTGGATAAGGTTCGGATACCTCATCGGTCTATGGCTCGAAAAACTAATGAAGGTAGGCGCATTGATATGGTGGTCATTCCCTATCAAAGGGATGGTTAAGGGAAGAGAGATAGTGCCTAGTTCTTTTATTTTGAGTCCTGGCAATCGCAGAATGTCAGGACTTTTTTGTTGGACAAACTCCATAGTAAAATAGAGTTTTTACTACGGGGTAAACAAAAAAGCCCTTGTCAGGGCAAGGACTCTAAGCTAGTCAATGCGTTTCAAAGAACGCAATTGCGTCTTAGGGGAGCGAGGGCTACTAATTTCCACATAACCTCTGTATATTTTTCGTACTTAATGTCGTTAAAGGGAGATTTACAAGAACGAAAGAGAACTTTTTCTTTGTTTGGTGCTTCGGTGAGGGCGGCGCTGATTGCTATAGAATTCATCCAGCTCTCGGTTGCTCTTCCCCGCCGCAATAACTTGAAAGTCAAATGATTTAATTTCCTCCTTTGGCATCCTTCTCCCTCCTTTCTTTATATAGTTTAGGAAAACTTTAAAGCTACTAAGATTATAGAATCTTAGTAGCTTTTTCTTTATTTGTCAAGGTCTTTTCAGAGGCTGTCTTTGGGCCTTCTATTATGATATAATTTAAATATGCAAAAACCTTGGCATAGCTTTTCCATTGCCAAAACTTTCCGGGAATTGAAGTCGCGGCTGGAGGGGTTAAGTCAAAAAGAAGTCCAAAAGAGGTTAAAGAGATTTGGTCTGAACAAACTTCCTGAGGAAAAACCTCCTTCAAAATTGAGGTTATTTTTAGAACAAATAAAAAGTCCCTTAATTTATATTTTACTTATTGCTGGAATTGTCACCCTGGCTTTAGGCGAATATACTGACAGCATTGTTATTTTCGGAGCAGTTCTTTTAAATACTATGGTTGGCTACTTTCAAGAAGCCAAAGCTAGCCAAGCCTTAAGAGAATTAAAGAAAGTTCTTCAAATAAAAGCAATTGTCTTTCGAGATGATCGAGAAAAAGAAGTTTTTCAAAAGAGCATTGTTCCAGGAGATGTTCTTTTCTTAAGGGCAGGTAATAAGATAGCGGCTGATGCTAGAGTTATTGAGGCTCATGATTTAAGAATTAACGAATCGGTTTTAACCGGCGAATGGTTAGCCGCTGAAAAAAATACCACTGCCTTGGCAAAGGGCGCCCCCTTAGCTGATAGAGATAATATGGTTTATATGGGAACCAGCGTTGAGAGTGGTTGGGGCAAGGCGGTTACTGTCGGGACTGGCTTGGCTACGGAAATTGGTCGAATCGCTCAAATGGTTAAAGAAGCTGAAGAAAGAAAGACCCCCTATCAAAGGAAGTTAGCTCGTTTTAGTAAAATTATTGGCCTAATTATTGTGATGATTTCTTTGGGAATTTTCATTGAGGGAATGATTACTGGTGGGAAATTTGTCGAGATGTTTACTACGGCTGTGGCCATTGCCGTGGCCGCTATTCCTGAAGGACTGCCCATAGCCATGACGGTTATTCTAGCTTTAGGGATGCAGCGAATTTTAAAAAGAAGGGGATTGGTCAGAAAACTAGCTTCAGCTGAAACCCTAGGCAGTACTTCTATAATTTTAACTGATAAAACCGGCACCTTAACCGAGGCAAGAATGGAAGTGGCTGGTATTTTTACTGGGACAAAAAAACTTCTTACCAAGGGCAAAAGATTTGTTGAGAAAATCAGCAAAAGTGGTAAAGAGTCTCATATTTTGGCTTTGAAAATTGCCATGTTTTGCAATGAATCATTTATTGAGAATTTTGAGGAGCCAACCGAAAAATGGATTATCAGAGGCAGACCCACCGAGAAAGCCTTACTTTTAGCTGGCATTCAGGCGGGACTTTCCAAAAGGGAATTGGAAAAAGAGCAGCCAAAAATTGATCACTTTCTTTTTGATCCGACTTATAAATACGCCGCTAGCTTACATCAACTTGATGAAAAAAACAATATTTTATATATGGTCGGTTCGCCAGAAAAAATCTTAGCCATGTCTTCTTATTTAGAAATTGATGGCCAGAAAGAAAAATTATTGCTGACTAATCTCAAAGAGCTAAAAGAAAAATACGAAAGACTGACTAAAGACGGATTAAGAATAATCGCCGTCGCTTATAGAAAAACCAAAGGTCAAAAAATAGACAAAGATAAAGAAGAAGAATTAAAGGGAATGATTTTTGTTGGTTTTTTTGCTTTGCATGATCCAATTAGAAAGGCAACCAAAAAATTTATGGATATTTGTCGAGGAGCTGGAATGAGGCCAATTATTGTTACTGGAGATCATAAGTTAACAGCCTGGGCAGTAGCTGAGAAACTTGGTTTTAAGATTAAAGGAAGAAATGTCTTGGAGGGCAAAGATTTAACTAAGTTATCAGATCAGGAATTCGAGAAAAAGCTTAAAGATA
>CAYFWT010000024.1:0-13462 GCA_964346955.1 uncultured Candidatus Saccharibacteria bacterium | reverse complement strand
GACTGTCCCTTAGGGACTGTCCCTAAGGGACAGTCCTTGGTCATTGTATGAAAAAGAAAAAGAAAAAATCAGCTTCCCTCAAAATAAAAATTTTCGGAGGGTTGTTTTTTTGTTTGTTGGCTGGCTTAGTTTATCTTTTTGTCTTTTCGCCTATTTTTTGGGTAAAGAATATTGAAGTTAAAGAAGCTAAAAGTGTTTCTGCTTCAGAGGCAAAAGAGATTGTCCAGAGACATTTAGAGAGTAAACTTTGGCAGCTTGTCCCTCAAAAAAGTATTATTTTAGTTCCAGTCAATAAGATTAAAGAAGATATTTTAGATAGGTTCCCTGAAGTTAGAGCAGTGGCTATTTATAAAAAGGCACCCAATTTTTTTAATCCGCCTCGAATTTCTGCTGGGGCGGGGTTAAAAATAGAAATAGAGGAGCGGAAAAGCATTGGTGTTTGGTGTCAGATAAGATACCAAGAGATTAAAAAAGAGGAAGTAGAGGAGGAAGAGGCGCCGACTGAAGAAGTACTGGCTGAAGAATCAATGGCTAAGCAAGAAATTATCCGAGAGCGAAAAATTAATAAATGTTTTTATATCGATAAAGAAGGAATTATTTACAAAGAGTCACCTTTAATGAGCGGGAGTTTGGTTCTAAATATCTATAGTACTAAAAATGAATCAGTTAACTTTGGAACAAAAGTAACCTCTCCAGAGATGATAGATTTTATTTTAGCCGCTAAAGAGGAGTTAGCAAAAATAAAAACGGCTTACGGGCTGTTTCCAGTGGTAGCTGATTTTGAGATTATAGGGATTGAAGATTTAAGGGTGAGGACTTCAGAAGGCTGGCAGATTTATTTTAATCCTACTTATTCAGTTGATCCTCAAATAAAAAACTTAGAAATGGTTTTGGATAAAGAGATAGAAGAAAATCGGGCTAACTTAGAATATATTGATTTGAGGATAGAAGGAAGAGCCTATTATCGATTAAAAGAATAAAAAAAGGCCCCTCTTGGTGGGGCCTTTTTCTTTATCTCTTTCTTAATTTAAAGAACAAAACATTTTTATATTTTTTGGGAGTCGCCCTCCCAAATTTTATTTTATATTATAAACAAATATTGAATGGCCGATGACAGTGACTGGCTCGTATCGGTTAAGCCAATTATAGTAGCCGGTGGGGTCTCTAAAGCCAGGGGCCGGTAGGCCACGACCACCTTGTAAAAGGGTGGCTGAGATAGCTAACCAGCCGTTCGAAGGCAAATCATTGGGGTCACGGTCACCCCACCAATCTTGGAATTTTTCACCGAGATAATATTGGGCTGAGCTACCGCCAAAATAATTAATATAAATTGTCTCGATATTATTATCTTCAACAAATTGAGTTAATCTTTTTAAATCTTGCCCCCAATCTAGGTTAGAATCAGTGACATATTTATAGCCGTTATCGGCGCCACCAACTAGTTCATTGAAATAGGCCAAGAAATGGGGGTAAATTTTAATTGTCCCAAAAGCATACCAAAGGAGAAGGATAATTAGTAAAAGATATTTAAAGTAGGTTTTCAAGAAAAGAAAAGCGATTTTTTTAAGAGCCTTTAGGGTCTCAATCAAAGAGAATTGAACCTTTTCTAAAATTGGTTGCCAAGGAACTCTAAGCCATTTAACAATTTGTCCGCTGATTAGAAGATAGAGAATAGGAAAGGTAGGCAAGACATGCCGAACGCCAATATTGAGGTTACTGGTAACGCTGGAAAGCCAATAAAGGGCTAAGAAAGAAAGTAAGGCAAATTCAGTGAAGTGGTCCTTTACCCACTGGGAAATTCTTTGATAGGGCTTTTGCCAAAATGGTTTTTTTATTTGGTAAGCAGCTGTCAAGATGGTAATTAAGATTAAAATAAGAAAAGCCAAGGGGACCTTAATTAAGAAAACCACTGGGAAATAGTAACGCCAACCAGCCGCTGAGACTTCGCCCAAGAAATAGGTGGTGTTGCCGCCGAGGGCGCGTTGAGTAACCATTAAAAGCCCTAAAAAGAACTGAGCATAAGGGCGAAGAATTGGCTTATCCGACATCCAGACAACTGAGTCAGCCAGCTGCCTGGCTCCAAAGACTCCGCCAAATGATGTCAGGATAAATTCAGTATCTGCTTTTTGCCTCTCTGTAGGATAGTTCCAGACGTGAAATTGATAAACTGGCCAGACTAAGGCCATACCAATTAGGCCGATTAGAAGTAACAAAAATAGGCGTTTAAGAAGATGGGGAAAATACTTTTTTCGTTTTTTTTCTAATAGACTCCAAACAACAGTTAAGAAAATAAAGTAGGGGATAAGAAGTATCGGCAAAGAGAATTTAGTTAGCAGAGCTAGGCCAAAAACCAGACCAGCCATAATCAAATTCTTCTGATTCGATTCTTTGAGCCACTTAATTAAATAATAACTAGCAATAAAGAAGGCAGCGGCTGCCCCAACATCAGTGGTCACCAAGCGACCATGAGCTAAAAAAGTAGGGGAAAGAAAATAAAGAAAAAGTGCTAAAAGGCCAGCTCTGTTCCCATAAAGTTGACTAGCCCATTTAAAAACATAGACTCCCAAAAGGAGCATTAAAAGAAGCATAGGCAGGCGGGACCAGAAAATAATTTTGTCAGCATCATTGCCAGCTCGATAGAGAAATTCTCCGCCAAAGTTCCATTGGCCATTAATATCTTCTTGCCAGCTTTTGACCTCAGAGGGAAAATAGATGGGCCAAACAGTTATTTTTGAACCAAGCCAGGCCGAGAGACCAGCTAAATCCTTCAAGAGCGGCGGATGTTCTGGATTAAGCCGCATATCTTTCTGGCTGATATAAGAATAACCAGCTGGAGTATGAGCTAATTCGTCCATGGTCGTTGAGTCACCCCGCATACTCAAAAAAGCCAGCCCAAACATTAAAATCAATAAACAGCCAGCTAAAATATTAGTTATTTGGTTATTGAATTTTATAGACCTTAAAGCCATTTATATTTTCTATTCTTCCTTGAGGCCATTTTTCTTTAAGTTGTTGGAAAATGGCCTGATTATATTTTAGAGGGACAAGTAAAAGGGGCGGGCTAGCCATTTTAGCCCGACTGTTAACATCAGCTAACAAATATTTTATTGGAGTTACTGGAACTGGGGTTTTAATTTTTGATTCAAAGATGATTGTTTGAACGGGCATAGGCAGACCATCAGGATAAGGCACCGGCACGCCTGGTTCGTTAACGATAACATATTTTTGAATACTATCTGGCAGGCTATTGAGGTAATTAGCTAAGTTGACTAAATCTTCTCTAAAGGCGCCAGCCACATGGGGGTTTTTAGCCCACTTAATGAAATATTTATTAAAATTAGCTAAAGCTGGTTGACAAAGAGAAATGACTAATAAAAGAACAATAATTAATTGGCTTATTGGGAGAATTTTGGCCGGTGCTCTGGCAGTAGCTTGAGAAAGTTTATCAATTAACCAGACCAGACCAAGGGCAGGAAAAATATAGATAATCGGCATAACTCCAATGGCCCTAAGAGCGTGAGGCATACCTTCAAAGGTAAAAATAGCAGGCAGCAGCATGATGACGAACCAGGAGAGAAGGAACAGAGCAGGGACAGGGAGAGTCTCTTCCAAAGAGGACTCTTCTTTAGGTAAGAGTTGCCTCTTAAAAAGTGCCAGAATAACCAAAACTAGCCCGATAATAAGGAGAATATTTATTGACCAAGCCAGCGTGGGCGAGCCAGCATAGTTATGTCGCCAGTTCCAATCACCAGCGAACTTAAACATACCTAAGGTTTTAATCGTGCTTAGTCCTAATTCTTTAAGTGGTTGTTCAGTAGCAAAGACAGAAACTCCACCAGCTCGACCAAGAAAATCTTGGGGATTATTAAAGAAATAAAGGCCAAGAGGTAGAGCAATAATAATAACAACTACCAAAAATAAATCCACTTTCCACCAGCCCGTCCCCAGGTAACTCTCTTTCCAAAGCCAGGGCCAATTAATTTGGACTGGCTTATTCTTTCGCCAATATTCAGCCATCTTTAAAAAGATTAGAATTCCTAAAATGACTACGGCCACTCTAAAGGCAATATAAGTGTAAAAACCTAAGCCAAAGAAGATTCCTGCCCAGACATAATCTAAAACATTATTTCTTCTAAAAGCTCGCCAGAGAAAATAAAAAGAAAAACTCATTAAAAAGGGCACTAGAATTGCCCGAAAGCCAATTCGGCTAAAGTTAGTATGCCAGAAAGAAACCGCTAAAAAGAAGCTGCTCAACAGAGCAACATTTTTATTAAAAAGTTCTTTAGCCAGTAAATACAATCCTAAAACAGTTAAAATACCCAAAATAGCACTGACCAATCTAATTGATGTGGTAGCCGGGCCAAATAATTTGAAACTTAGGGTAATCAGCCAAATAAAAAGACCCTCCCGGCCGTTATTTTCTGGATAAAAAACTTTAAATTGACCAGTTTCTAGCGTCTCTAAAGCATCCATTCCATTAATTGCTTCATCTGGGTAAAGGCCAGGTGGAATAGAGTCGAGTTGCCAAAGCCTGAAGAAACTGGCTAGAGCCAAAATTAATAACAGAAGAATAATTAGATGCTTTTTAGTCCAGTCCATTTTAGTTCTAGGATAGGAATAGTTTAGGAGTTGCACTCCTAAAAAGTAAAAAATGCTAAATATTTCTTATTTCTCTTGATTTTATCACGGAATAGGTATATTATCAAATGTAAAAAATGTGGAAAACAAAGATAGTTTTTATTCTGATAATTTTATTCTTTTTAGGGCTGGTTCTTGAACCAAGCTGCCTTTTTAATGGGAAAGAAGTGGTGGCTAGTCAACCGTATTATTTGCCTAAAGTAGACCTATTAAAAGGAAGTGGCCCAGAGGTTTATGCCTTGGAAAATGGGGTGCGGCGCTGGATTCCTAATCCAGAGACTTTTGAATATTTTAGATATAAATGGACTAATGTTAAGAATATTTCAGATAATCTTTTGAAATCTTATTCTTTGGGGAAGGAATTATCTAAATACAGTGCTTATCCAGATGGCAGCTTATTAAAAGGAAGCGGTCCCGAGGTCTATTTGGTTGAGTTAGGTAAACGGCGCTGGATTCCTAATCCAAAGACTTTTGAAAAAAGTGGCTTTGGCTGGAGATATATTATTGAGATTGATGATAAGAAACTAAAGAGAATTAAAGAAGGCAGGGCCCTTACTTTAAACGAGCCTAACAAATATCCAACCACGGTTATTTTGAAAGGGCCAGAGGAAAGAGAAGCCTTAGAAACCGCTGAAGTTACTTTTAAATATTCGGGAACCAATCCATTAGGGACTAGTAAAGATTTATCTTTTGAGGTCTATTTAGCTGGCTATGATAAGAGGTGGCGTAATTATGGCAAAAGGTCCACTCAGACCTATAAATTATCAGAGGAAAGTAAACTTTATACATTTTATGTGCGGACTAAAAATAAACAAGGTTATCTTGATCCCAGTCCCGCTTCTTTAAGTTTTCAGGTAGGGGTTTCTCCTTATTATCAAAAAGTAGAAATCAGGAGGGTCTCGGCTAGGCAAAAGGATTTCCAAAGAGATTTTCTAGTTATCCGAAACAAAAGTAGAGAAATAATTGATATCAGTGACTGGACCATAGAGACAACTTTGGCTCATTCAACTATTCCCCAGGCCATAGGGAAGTTACGTCATCCCTTTTCGGCTGAGGAAGAGACTGATATCAAAATCGGTTATCAAAACGAAGTTATTATCTCGGCTGGTTGGAGTCCCCGGGGAATAAGCTTTAGGACCAATAAATGTACTGGCTACTTAGACCAGGCATCTCGATTTTATCCTCGCTTAACTAAAAGATGCCCCCGTTTAGAGGAATCAGAATATCAGCATTTAAATAGACCTTGCCGTGATTTTATTAAAAGATTGCCGCGTTGTCAGGTGCCAGATTACTCTTATAACGAGGAGGTTAATCCAGATAGCGAGTGTACTGAATTCTTGAATGAAAAGTTCAATTATCAAGAGTGTTATAATGACAACTATCAAGAAATTGACTTCTTTGGAAATGAGTGGCGGGTTTTCCTTAAGCGGTCAATTGATGCTTTTGATGATGGAGGCGATACCATTATCCTAAGAGATCGAAGCGGCCTGGTAGTTGATGAGTATTCCTATTAATCCAAGGGCGATCCCTTTCGAAAAAAGGCGGGTTTGTCATCCGCTCTTTTTTTATGGTAAAATTAAAATATAATGTTTACCTTGGAGGGTAAAATATTTAAAGATTTATTTTTGGATATTCTCTGGGAGATTTTGTATTTCCCACTTTGGTGGTATAGTCGTGGTTTTTTAAAAACGGCTCTTTTTTGCTGGCAGCAAATTAAAGGGGGCTGGCGAGCTTCTGCTTTGTCGCTCCTTTTTTTGAATTTTTTCAAGCCGATGTATGGAGAACGTGACTTTGCTGCTTATACCTTAAGTCTCATGGTCCGTGTCTGGCAAATTTTCTGGCGATTTTCTTTCATTATTATCTGGGTAGCTTTTTGGGTTTTTGTTTTACTCTTTTGGTTGGCTTTGCCAATTTTGATTATTTGGCAACTGACTCGCTAACCAAGGACTGTATTTTAGGGACAGTCCCTAAAATACAGTCCTTAAGGACTGTCCCTTAGGGACTGTCCCTGTCGCTTCAAGATGCCTGAGCCAATTTACCAAGATATTAACTTTGTTTTTGAACCCGGCCTTAATCTTTTAAGAATCAGCCAAAGAAGATTAAGAAGAATTTTTGGTGGGGTGATTTTTATTTTATTGATTCTCTATGGGCTTTATGGGATTTTTTCTCTATTTTATTTTCTGTTTGGGGGACTAGAAGCCGAGCTAGCTGAAGGATTTCTTGATAATTTTTATCTTTCGATCATCTTTGATATGTTTTTGCTTTACCTCTTTGAACGAAGGAAAGAAAAAATTGCTAGAATCAGGCCGCCTCGAGCCAAAGAAAAAATAGAAATTTCTTTATTTTTAGATAAATCCGCTCAAAAATCATTAGAGAAAACTTGGCTATTTTGTTACCAAAAAGGATATCATTTTTTGCGACCAATTCATCTTTTTGCTGTTTTTATTAAGAAAAAAGATTTTAAGAAAATCTTAAAGAGGTTGAATTGCCAACCCAAAAAAGTTATAGAAAAAACTGAGAATATTTTAGAAGGTTCGTCTTTTTTTCCAGAATCAGAGAAGCCTTCTCCTAGAACAAGCTCGGTACTCGGACCAAAAATTTCTCCAGATTTTAAAGAAATCTTTTCCGATGCCTATCTAATTTGCCTAAAAGAGAATAGAAATCAGATTAGTCCTTTAGATATTCTTTGGGCGATTAGCCGTCAAAAAAATTTGGTCAGAATGATTTTTGACGAATTTGGCATTAGTCCAGAAGAGATTGAACGAGTCATTGGGTGGGCTCAATTAGAAAAGAGAATCAAAAGAAGACAGAGAGCCTTTTCTTGGCGGAGACTTTTTAAACCAAAAGGTAAATTAAATCGGACGATGACGGCCGCCCTGACTCCTCTTTTAGACAAAGTCAGTCAAGACCTCACTCTTTTAGCTAGACAAGGAGAATTTGAAATGGTGATTGGCCGTGACAAAGAGATTGAAGAAATTTTTAATTTCTTTAGTTTGGGGCAAGTAGGGGTCGTTCTGGTAGGCGAAAGCGAAGTAGGGAAAAGGGCAATTTTTCAGAAGATTGCTCAAATGATGGTTGAAGAAAATGTCCCCAAATTTTTAGAAGACAAAAGATTGGTTAAGTTAGATTTAGGAGGTTTAGTTAGTTTAAGCGGAGCTAGAGAAAGGGGTGAGGAGTACCTCAAGAGAATTATTTTTGAAGTTAATCGGGCAACCAATATTGTTTTGGTTATCGAAAATATTGATAATTTAGTTGGTTTACGGAGCCAGGAAAGCGGTTTAGATTTTGCTGAAATCTTAGCGGCTGCTTTAGATAATCGGGCTTTCTTTCTCTTGGGTGCTACTACGCCAGAAAAGTTCTCGACTAAGATTGAAGGGGGAATTTTGGGTCGGGTTTTGAATAAAGTTAAAGTAGCTCTTCCTTCAAGAGATTTGCTTTGGCAAATTTTAGTTACCAAAATTTTTAATATTGAAAGAAAATTAGGAATTCTTTTTTCAGTTGATGCGGTGGAGCAGGCAATTAATTTAGCTGATAAATATATTTATGGCCGAGCCTTACCTGCTAAAGCAATAGCTCTTTTAGAGGAAATAGCTTCGTTGGTTAGGAAGCAAAGAGGTTCAGGGAGTTTAATTGAGGGAAATGACATCGTTGAGTTAATTGCTCGAAAGACAAAAATTCCTCTGGGCAGGATTCGGGAAACCGAAAAAGAAAAATTACTTAATCTAGAGAAGATAATTCATCAGCGGATTATTAATCAAGATGAGGCAGTTAAGGCGGTGGCCGCCGCCATGAGAAGAAGCCGACTGGGACTCCAAGAGCAAAAAAAGCCCATTTGTAATTTTCTCTTTATTGGACCAACTGGCGTGGGTAAGACAGAATTAGCTAAGACTTTGGCCCAAGTTTATTTTGGTGATGAGAGAAGGATGATTCGTTTAGATATGTCTGAATATCAGGAAAAAAGAAGTTTGAGAAGATTAATTGGTTTGCGCAGCGAAGGAAGTTTCCAGCATGGTTATTTGACTGAGGCGGTTAAACGGCAACCTTATTCACTTTTACTCCTTGACGAAATGGAAAAAGCTCATCCCGAGATTTTAAATATATTTTTGCAGGTAATGGATGATGGTCGCTTGACTGATGCTTCTGGTCAGACAGTTAATTTTACTAACATTATTTTAATTGCTACTTCAAACGCCGGCACTCAATTTATCCAAGAGAAAATTAGAGAAGGGATTAATTATGAGAAAATTTATCGAGAGTTGAGAGAAAGGGTTTTGTTGGAATATTTTCGGCCCGAGTTTCTGAACCGTTTGGATAAAATTGTTTTATTCAGGAGTTTATCGATGGAGAATATGATTGCCATTACTCATTTATTTTTAAAGAGGGTCAGGCAAAGTTTAGAAGAGAAGGGAGTCAGTCTTGAGGCAGAGGAAGAGGCAATCGAGGAATTAGCTCAGGCTGGTTTCGACCCTTTATATGGGGCTCGGCCTCTAGGGAGAGTTATTCAAGAGAAGATAGAGAATGTTTTAGCCCGATTATTTTTGGAAAATAAAGTTAAGCGCCGAGATAAATTAATTTTAGGAAAAGGTCTGGTTTTTGAAATTAAAAAAGCTCCTCCAATTTAAGGGCGTGCCTTTAATTACCCTCTTAAAGAGCGTGGTAAAAGGACGTACCTCAAATAAAAATAATATGAATACATCTTCAGGAGTGAAACTAGTTAAATCCGATATAATAGCCAGTTTGGTTATCGGAGAAGCGGCTGGTTGGCTCCTTTTAATAGTTATTAAAAATATAAGCCAAACTTTACCTCAACTTGAATTAATCCCACTTTGGGTCTGGCCAGTATTTTTCCCTCTATTTTGTCTTATTTGGTTTCTATTTGCCCTCTTTTTAAGCAAAAAATGGTTGGTTTTTTACCAATTTGGTAAATTTGTCTTAGTCGGCGGCTTAAATTTTTTAGTCGATGTAGGGATCCTCAATTTATTGATATTCGTCACCAGTATTGCCGCTGGTTGGCTTTATTCAGTTTTTAAGGGAATATCTTTTGCGGTGGCGGTGATTAATAGTTATCTTTGGAATAAATTTTGGACGTTTAAGAGTCCTCGGGCCCAGGGTGAGTCAGCGGATGAATCAGTGGGGAAAATAGGGAAAGAATTTTTGACCTTTGTCATTGTTAGTTTAATTGGCATTGGGCTTAATAATGCGGTCGCCTCTTTGATAGTTAATTGGCTGGGTCCTCAATGGGGTATTTCAGAGAATCTCTGGGCTAATATTGGAGCAGTGACTGCTTCTTTCCTAGCCATGTTTTGGAACTTTATTGGCTATAAGTTTATTGTCTTTAAGAAATAAGAGATGATACAATAAGGACTGTAATTTAGGGACTGTCCCTAAGGGACAGTCCTTGGAGCAATATGGACCAAGAACACTTGGTACTTTACCGCAAGTACCGTCCTAAAACTTTTGCTGAGGTAGTTAATCAGGAGCATATCATTCGGACTTTGACTAATGCTTTGGCCATGAATAAAGTAGCTCATGCTTATCTTTTCTCTGGCCAACGGGGCACCGGAAAAACTACGGTGGCCCGCTTATTAGCCAAGGCAGTAAATTGTCAGAAACGAAAGAGCTACGAGCCTGATAATCAATGCTTGGCTTGCCAAGAAATTAACCGAGGTCGTTCTCTCGATTTAATTGAAATTGATGCGGCTTCTAATCGGGGGATTGATGAAATTAGAGAACTGCGCAATGGCATTAAATTCACCCCGACCAATTTAAAGTACAAGGTTTTTATTATTGACGAAGTCCATCAATTAACCCGCGAGGCCTTTAATGCCTTACTTAAAACTTTAGAAGAACCACCGGCTCACGCTATTTTTGTACTGGCGACTACTGAAATTCATAAAGTGCCCCAGACAATTATTTCCCGTTGTCAAAGATTTGATTTCCATAAATTACCCTTGGAAAAAATTGTTAACCGCTTAGCTTGGATTGCTAAAGAAGAGAAGGTGACTATTGATAAGCCAGCTTTGGAGTTGATTGCTTTAAATGCTGATGGCTCAATTCGCGATGGCGAAAGTTTATTAGGTCAGATTATGGCCATGGAAGATAAAAAGATTACTCTGGAGGAAGTTCAAACAATTTTAGGCGTGACTGATATTGGAGCAGTCCAGGATTTGGTTAGTTATTTGGTTGAGAAGAAAAATGCCCAAGCTATTTCCCATATTAACCAAGTGGTCAATCAGGGCTATGATTTAGTTCAGTTTTCCAAGTCATTGGTCAATTATTTAAGAAAAATGATGATTTTGAAAGTTGACACTAATTTAACCAATTTAGTTGCCAGCGAATTGACTAAAGAGCAAATAAATGTCATAATAAATCAAGGCGAGAAGTTCTCCCAAGCTGATTTAATCAGAACCATCCATCTTTTTATCCAAGCCGGCAACCAAATTAAATTCGCTGATTTCCCCCAACTACCCCTAGAATTAGCCATTGTCGAGTGTTGCCAAAAGAATCAATAATTGGGGAGTAGCCAAGTGGTAAGGCAATGGACTTTGGCTCCATGATCGCAGGTTCGAATCCTGCCTCCCCAGCCACCTTGGGCACCGGTTCGAGAGACCGGAGTGGGTTAGTCAACGTAAGAACGCTTTAATAAGAAACGACATTTATGAATCCAGAACATGAATATTTCGTAATAGTTTCGAGTTTGTTAAAAGAGATAAAGCTTAAGTCCTTGGGTTTGCCCAAAAATCCACCTCCATTAGAATCAACAGAGAGAGGGTATTATACAAGCAAACCTCACGGTGTTGAATTTTGGATACAGCCTCAGGCACACTATACATTACTTAGAAATATTGTTTATAAATTACAAGAAGAAAATTATATTAAAGTATTAGATGAGATGAAGGGAGATGGACTTGACGGGACGAGGTTTATTGTTTCTTTAATGCCTGAGTTCGATAGGCTATATAATTTACACGAAAAAGGCGTAAAAATATCAAAGAAATTAGAAGATAAAAATTTTTGGGTACAGGCAAATTTTCAAGACGGAGAAATTAATCTTTTTGTAGGTGATAGGAAAAAGGATGATGGGCGACATGATCATCTTATTTTGGGTAAGGCGGGAGATTTAAGAATAGATCCAAAAGATCAAGCTCCGCCTGAATTACTAAAACAAGTCCTTGCAATTACAACCAAAGAAGGAAAAAAGATAAAAGCTGAACTTAAAGTGGTAGAATAATAGCGACCGGGGTGCGTTGGGTGAGTGTGGTTAGATAGTCCAAGGAATTCCTCAACGGCCTTATGTATTATTAATCTGGGCCGAGGTGGCCAGCACGTGGGAAATTCTGTCAATTCTTCTCATAAATAAGCCATCTGAGATTCGAGCCTGAAGAAAAAAGATTCGAATCCCAGGTTGTTTTTAACTAAGATTACTAAAGCACTTTAAATGAGCGGTAACGAATTAATAGAAAAATAATAAATAAAGTTATGTTTATCGTATCAATCATTATAAGCGGTATAGTCATAGGTTATCTCGCTAACACAATAAAAAAACGATTTCCAGCTTGGGTTTTTATGCTCGCTGCTTTTCTTGGAGCACTGGTTGGCGGCTTTCTTTCTTTTGGTGACTCTGCGTTGATGCTTGCTTATCCTATCTTTAATATCTGGACTGTTTCAGTGCTGGGCGCTTTACTCTTTTCTGCGGTTGCTATATTTGCCGATCGGGGAAAAATGTTGCCTACAGCAATAACGATTCTAATTATACTCGTCGCAATATTCGGTTTGCTCTATTCCGACAGCACACAGACCAATCTAGCGCTACTTTTCTCTGAAGAGCTCCAGCGCGCCGGCGTGGAGCGGGTTGGTCAGCCAATAGAGGGCTTTAGTGCTTTTATATATCTTGATGCATTCCCGGGTTTTGAAGAATCAGATTTTGACGGGGTAAGGTCGCTTGAAGGAATCTATAAAATTGTAAGCGGTGAATTAAAATACGAAAGAACAGTAGCCAATCCAGTAACGTCCGCAGAAGATGTTATTTCCGAAGCTGGATACAAAACACTACTTAAGAATTTTTCAGAGCGCGTTGGCGTTGATGTAGCGACAGAAGCTAATATTGCTACCCTTCTCGAAAAACTTCGCGAAGGAGACGAAGTGAAGGTATCGTACATCACAGACGACTTTTCTATCTGGTATCCGGAAGGATGGTATCCGTATGAAAATAGCACCGGTGTATTATTTGTGCGCGATGAAAACCTCGAAATGCCAAAAAATACAGAGGGCTATGCCCTGGGACCTCAATTTCGGGTTATTATGCAAACCACGAACAAAGAAGAGTTGTTCGCGCAAAGCCTATGGAACGAGGGCAGTGAATTTCTTATTACAAAAGAACTGGTGCGAATTAGGGCACAAGAAGCGACGCGTGTTGTAACCAAGGCAGCAGGCGCCGGCGGAGAAGATTTACATTATGTATTTGAGTCTACAGATGGTCGTGTATTTGTACTCTCGCATTATCCCTACGAAAGAGGGTCAAGTGATACCGATGATTTTGAACGAGCCGTGCAGACATTTATGATCAACTATGCTAAATTTTTAAAGGTTAATAAATAATAAATAACTTATCAAACATTATGACTATTAATCATAAAAAAGATAGCTCAAGTCACGCCATGCATGCTGTTTCAACCAGCCAGCGCGGCCTGTGGTGGTCTTTAATTTTAACTGGTGGTTTCTTTGTAATCGAGTTGGTGGTTGGCTTGCGTATCAACTCAGTTGCGGTAACCGCTGATGCGGCTCATAATTTTTCCGCCGCAGCTGGCATTGGCATTGCTCTGTT
>CAYFWT010000023.1:0-15182 GCA_964346955.1 uncultured Candidatus Saccharibacteria bacterium | reverse complement strand
GGCTGTTTCAGAAATTTTCTTGGTTTTTTCAGAAATTTACCCCCTCTTTTAGCCATTTTCATTCTTATCACCTCCTTTATTGTAAAAAAACTATTTTTATTTAACTTTATTTAACTTTATTTATTTGTTAAAGTCAAGCAAGGCACGACCTTGGCCTCTTGGTCTCATGGCTAAAAAAATCATTCTTTCACTGATTACAATTTATCAAAAGACTATTTCACCAGACCATGGCTGGTTGCCCATTTTGCGACTCTTGGGTCAATGCCGGCATTGGCCTACTTGTTCCCAATATATGTATCAAGCCATTGAAAAATATGGAATTTTTAAAGGTTTTTGGCTGGGCTTAAAAAGAATTTCTACTTGTCACCCTTGGGGAGATTAAAACAAATAGTCCTTTATTTTATTTATGATGGAAAACCAACGGACTCTTTTTAATTTGTTCAACAATAGATGGTTTATTATTGCTTTGATTTCAGTAGCGGCGGTTGTTCCTTATCTCAATATTTTCAATAACACTTTTGCCTATGATGATAGCGATTATTTCTTACGTTGGGAAGGGATAAAAAGCATAAATATCTCTTCTTTTTTTTCTGGAGATGCTCCGATGCACTACCACCATGTCTATCGACCTATCCGGAGCATTATTCAGTCCATTATCTATCAATTTTCATCTACTAATCCCTTTGGTTATCATCTTTTTGCTCTGGCTGTTCATTTATTGGCTACTTTTCTTATTTATCTGATTGCCAAAAGAATCTCCAATAAAATTATCGCTCTGGTCTCAGCCATTATCTTTGCTCTTTTGCCTGTTCATACCATGTCAATTACTTTTATCCTGGCTATCTTTAGTACGGTCGGTCTGGTCTTTTTACTTTTATCTTTTTATCTTTATATTCTTTTTGGCCAGTCTCATCATAAAAAATATTTTTATCTCTCATTAGCCGCTGCCTTGCTGGCATTTTTCACCTACGAACTTGCCTTAATTTTGCCTCTGCTTATTATTCTCTATGATGTCTGTATTAAAAATCTAACCAAAAAACAGTTTAAATCTTACGCAAAATACTATTTATTCTATTTTCTAGAGGCAATACTTTTTTTAATAATCAGATACAGCATTCTGGGGAAGATATATAAAGGGCCGTTTCTTATAGAAATAGATTTTTTTAACCGGATGCTGACCATGAGCAAAGCATTTGTCAGGTATATCTACTTAACAATCTTTAATTATCCTTTAAGTGTTCATTATGATACCGAGATTGCTAATTCTCTTTTTGATATTAAAGTTCTGGCCTCTCTGTTGACGATTTTTGGCTTAATAGGCTTGGCCATATTTTTTTACAAGCGAAATTTAAAAATCTATACCTTTATTATCTTTTGGTTTTTTATCAGTTTAATTCCAGTGGCCAATATTGTTCCCATCGCCTTTTTTGTTAGTGAGCAGTATTTATACTTGGCCTCTTTTGCCTGGACACTCTTGCTGGGTATTATATTTTACAAGCTCTATTGCTCATTTAAAGAAAAAAAGCAAGGACTGATAACATCTCTGCTTATTGTCTTGATAATGCTTTGTCTAGTTTATGGATATCTGACTTGGTCAAGGAATAAAGACTGGCGAAATGATTTGGTTTTGTGGACAAGTGTTCTGGCCAGACAACCAAATTCTGTTAAAGCCCATAACAACCTTGCTTTCTATTATAGAAACGAAGAAAACTATAGGCTGGCCCAAGAGCATTTACAAAAAGCCTTAGAGATTAATCCCGAATACTCTTTGGCTTACGTCAATTTAGGAGAGGTATATATGGACCAAGAGCAATTTGAACAAGCCATAGAATATTTTAAGAAGGCAATTTCTCTTCGGCCGAATTATGCTGCTTCCTATCATAATTTAGGTTTCTCTTACCACAATTTGGGCCAGGTTAAAGAAGCTGAAGAGAACTATCAGAAGGCCATAGAAATCTATCCCCAATATTATCAGAGCAACAAAAATTTAGCTGTTTTGTATTTAGCTCAAGAGAGATACGACGAGGCGATGGTTAGATTTAAGCGGGCCCTTGAGCTTCAAAAAAATGATTACGAGTCCTATTTTGGCTTAGGCTTGTCCTATCTTTACCAAGGAGAAAAGACATTGGCCAAAGAATATTTTCAAAAAGCTTTAGAAATTAATCCTCGTTTTACTCCTGCCCAAGAAAAACTTAATCAGTTATGAAACTTTCTATTATCATCCCAGTTTTTAATGAGAGAGCAACTATTGAAGAAATCCTTAAGCGGGTCATGGCGGCGCCTACTTTGGAGTATCAAAAAGAAGTTATTATAGTTGATGATGGCTCAACTGATGAGACAGTGGAAATATTAGAGACTTTAAGAGAAAGATTTAATTTTATCTACCAGCGGCACTCTAGAAACTCTGGCAAAGGAGCAGCTATTAAAACCGCCTTAGAAAAAGTAACTGGTGATTTAGTTATCATTCAAGATGCTGATTTGGAATATAATCCTAATGATTATCAAAATCTTTTAGAAGCTTTTAAGCAGACTGGTTCAGTTGTTTACGGCTCGCGCAATATTAATCCTCAAGAAAAGAGTTATTTCCATTATGCTTTAGGGGCAAAGTTTTTGACTTCTCTGACCAATCTACTCTTTGAGGCTAAGCTAACTGATATCTACACCTGCTATAAACTTTTCCCTTCTTTTTTGATAAAATCTATTCCTTTGGATAGTCAGGGTTTTGAATTTGAAGCGGAAATTACCATAAAAATTCTTAAAAGAGAAATGACTATAACAGAGATACCGATTAGTTATCATCCCAGAAAATTCTCCCAAGGCAAAAAAATCCATTTTCAGGACGGCCTCTTTGGCCTCTGGACAATTATTAAATATTGGATTAAAGAAAATAATATTTGACTTTTTTGAAGAAGAGGTATAAAATATAGAATTATTTAAAATTAAATTTGTCTAGAAGAGGAACTAGATCCAGGAGGGATGTTGATTGAAGTTTGGCAGATATCCAGAAATAGACTTCTAGCGCAGGAACTTCTTTACCAAGGAGAAGTTTTAAATAATTCTCTAAAACATGGAGCGCAGACTTTGCCTTTTGTCAGGTCTGGGCTCTTTTTTATTTGGAGTAAATGAATAACAAATCTGTTTTAATCACTGGAGGAGCTGGTTTTATTGGTTCTTGTCTTTGTAAGATTTTTTTGTCAAAGGGTTTTGAGGTTTATGCAGTTGACAATTTGATTACCGGGCAGAGAGAGAATATTAAGCCTTTGTTAGGAAATAAAAAATTTCATTTTTTTAAGTTAGACATCATTAAACCAAAGTTTAAAAAAATATTTTCCCATATCCCCATAAAGCAGATTTATCATTTAGCTTGTCCCACTGGAGTGCCTAATATCCAAAAATTATCTGAAGAGATGCTTTTGGTAAATTCTTTAGGCACCTTGAATGTTTTGGAATTAACAAAGATTCATAGGGCTAAATTACTCTTTACTAGTTCCTCCGAAGTATACGGGCAATCAGCCGTTCTCCCGCAAAAGGAGTGTCATAACGGTAGCGTGAATCCAGTTGGCCCGCGGAGCCCTTATGAGGAAGGAAAGAGGTTTTCCGAAGCGCTGGTCGCCGCCTACACTAAAAAATATAATCTTGATACAAGAATTGTCCGAATTTTCAATACTTATGGGCCGGGGATGTCTTTAAGTGACCAGCGAGTTATTCCGCAATTTTTATGCAGTATCCTTAAAGATGAAAGTTTGACCATCTACGGTAATGGTCAACAGACTAGAACCTTTTTATATGTTGATGATTTGATTCAGGGATTTTTTCTAGTCATGGAAAAAGGCAAAGTCGGTGAAGTTTATAACATCGGTGGCAGTAGACAAATATCCATCAAAAAATTAGCTGATTTGGTTAGCCAGTTAGCCAACTACCAAAATGGAATTAGATTTGCCTCTCATTTTATTAAAGATTGTCATCGACGACAGCCATCTCTTAAAAAAATTAAGAATCTTGGCTGGTCTCAGGAAGTTTCTTTGAGGGAAGGACTCAAGAGAGTATTTATTGAGAACGGATTAAAGTAATCTAGTTTGAAGAGGAAATTATTATTTTAATATGGGATGGCTATATGCTTTTCTTACCTTATCAGGATTCAATATTACCTTTTGGGCGCTGATTGGTTTAACCCGCTTTATAAGCGGGAATTATTCTAAGAGAAGGTCTCAGAGAAAACAGGGGGAGAATGTTAAAAATTCCCCTAATTTATTAGAAGCTTTTTACCGGATAAATCCCTATGAAGTAGCTGCTCTGGTGCCAGCTCATAATGAGGAAGTCTCTTTAGCTGCTACATTAAAGTCATTAAAAGAAATTCTCCCCCAAGAGAATATTTATGTAGGCAGTGATGCCTCAACTGATAGGACCGTAGAGATTGCTAAAGAAGAGGGATGTCAAGTTGTTGATATTTGGCCTAACCGAGGTAAAGCAAGTGTTTTAGTGTTTTTGCTTGAGCATTTTAATATCCTTGAGCAATATAAAGCAGCTTTGCTTGTTGACGCTGATGTGATTGTCGATAGAAATTTTTTCGAGAGGGCCCTGCCATTTTTTAGCGATCCGAAGGCAGCCGCGGTTATTGGTAATGCTCATTCAAGATGGAAAGACCATTGGCGGCCGAAGTGGTCAATGTTTATGACAGCCTACCGCATCCGTCTCTGGAGAGTCTTGCAATACACCTTCCGCTATGGCCAGACTTGGCAATACACCAATGTCACCTCGATTATCCCTGGCGGCTCGAGTATCTATAGAACTTCAGTCCTCAGCCAATTAGAAATCAATGCCCCTGATTTGGTTATTGAAGATTACAATATGACCTTTGAGGTGCATCATAGAAAGTTAGGAAAGATTGCTTTTGACCCGAAGGCATTTGTTATTGACCAAGAACCCTATCGGCTTCGTGACTATATTAAACAGGTCAAACGATGGAATCTTGGTTTTTGGCAAACTATAAGAAGGCATGGTCTTTGGCCGAGTTTCTTTTGGCTGGCTCTGGGTATATTTTTAATTGAGATGATTATCTTCAGTCTTACTTTATTGTTTGTCCCTTTTCTTTTTGAATGGTATTTCCTCACTTCTTTTCAGCCATTTCCCGTGCCCTGGGTAGCTAGTTTTTATAAGCCGATTGAAATTGAGTTATTTGATGTGCTTTTTGGGTTATTCTGGGCAGACTATTTTATTACTTCAGTGGTTGCTTCCATTGAAAAAAAGCCGGTCCTGCTTTTTTATGGGCTCGGCTTTATTTTTTTGCGTTTTATAGATACCTATCTGTTTATGACAACTCTGCCAGCCGCTTTCTTTGTCAAGTCTGAAGGGAGATGGATTAGTCCGGAAAGAAGGGCCTCTTGATTTTATTAGTCAGCTTTTTCGAGAGCAGGCCAAATTTGTTCATCTTCACGTCCCAGCCGCCAGAGAGCAATTCCCTCAACATCTAACTTCCTAGCCAACTCGAGTTTCTTCACGAAGCTCTCACTATTTTCAAACCAAACAATATGGTTTTCTAGCCCTCGGCTATATTCAAGGTAAGCTGAGGCAGCTTTTTCATCAAATTGGGGATTTACCCCATATTTTTTTATAATATTGACCACTTCCTCGTATTCAAGGCCTTTACCTTGAGAATAGGTACCATTTTGGTATTTTTGCCAATCATATCCGTAAAGGGGAATGCCCATAAAGATTTTCTCCCTTGGAACACCCAGTGAAATAGCAAATTGAAGAATCCTTTCAACCCAATCAATAGAAGCAATGGGACCTGGCTCACTTTTTTCCCAGTGTTGGTCATAAGTCATAAAAGCAAGTTGGTCAACAGAATGAGAAAGTTCAAGCCAATTCTGACCATGGCTATGGTCATCCGTTTGTCTGGGGTGCAAGGCGACCATAAGAATTTTCTTATCTTGATGAAGTCTGTTGGCTAGTTCAGCAATAAATTGGCTAAAGTCATTCTCTTGTTCTTCTTTAAGGCTTTCATAATCAATATTTATCCCATCAAAATTTTTATTCTCAATTAGGCTGATAATCTTATCAATATGTTTTTTTCTTGATTCTGAATCAGCAATCACTAAATCAACTCGTTGCCAATCCCAATCCAAACCTCTTTCCTCTGGCAAATTGGCAATCAAAGCCAAAACTTTTACCTGATGATGGTGAGCAAAATCAATAATACTTTGGTCTTCTTTAGCATAGCTATATTTAGCAATCGTCCCATCGGCTTTAAGCTGATACCAGAATAAAGAAATAAAATCAATCAGCTCAACGTTTTCTTTAAAAGATTTAGTTGCTTGTTCTTGATCCCAATAAGGTATTGAAGCAAAGATTTTAAGATTTCTATTTAAAACAGAATCAAAAGACGTTGATTGTTCTGTTTGATTAGTAATGGGTAAAGATGACTCCTCGGTTAGTGGTTTTTCATCTTCTTGATTTTCAGTTACTTGATTTATCAAAGAGGAAGTTTCTTTTTCTGGTTTGGCTATCTTAAAATCATTAGTTTTATTTTTTGAAAGCCCAATTAAAAAAAGCGCCAATAAGATTGCCAGTAATAAATAAATCTTTACGGATTTAGGCATAACTTTTTAAAAGTGATTTGGATACAGCTAATTGCCTTTTAAAATTTGATTGACTCGTTCAGTTTCCTCGTTAAATAAAAGGTCAATAATGGAAAGATTAGGAATAAAGCCAACTTTTGGATACTGTTGCCAGTATGATGGGCAAATCCACTCTTGTTTGACCGTTCTAATCTTGGCTTTTTTAAATTTTTCAAAATCCATGTAGGCAGCGGCACTGGTTCCTCCAAAATAGTATTGGTTGGCCCCGAATTTCTGGCACATTTCAATAATCCAATCAGTGGCCTCTTTTGTTTTGTCAGGTGGCCGGATATCAGTTTCAGAAATGAGAACTACTTTTTTTAGTTGAAAAGGGTGTGATTGATTAAGTAATTCATTTACCTGCCCAAGGGTTATTTTTTTTAAATTAACTTTATTTTCTTTTATAATTCGGGCGAGGGCCCATAAAATCGTTTTGATGTTTAAAGCGGCTAAATTCTCGTATTTAGTAGTGAGCAGTTCAGTAAGCTCTGGGAAAATAACTTTAAAATTTTTTGATTTTGAATAAGCAACTTCGATAGTTTTTAATTGCTTTTCAGCCCAAGGTGTCTCATAGGCAATTTTAGTTTGATTAGTCGGCAAGAGGCCGAGGCGTTGGGTTGGCACAGTTAAGAAGTGGATGCCACTGCCGAGCTTTATGGGTGCATCCGCCTGATATGATTTACCTCTTTTTTGTTTTCCCTCCGGAGTGGCATAGGCATGTTTTTTGACAAATTGAACATAATCGGAGATTTCAAAAATATCCGAGTTAAGCATCCGGACAAAATAGTGAAGACGAGGAAAAAATTGAGGTTGATAACCAGATAACCTCATAATATTATACGCTTAGCAGTATAGTATTCTGCCATTTTTACCCCAGTCTGCATCCCCCGTAGGTAAGCAAGCGTTTTGATGCCATCAACAGAAGCAGGACCGTTGGGATCCTTCAGTTGTGACTTGTAGAGGTTAAGAGCTTCTATCTTTGCCTTGAGGTCGTTGCTCGATAGCTTGACAAAAAAGTTGGGTAGGTGGCTGTTCTGTTGATTGGTCCAAGTGGAAAGGGGGTCCTCATAAAAAAGCAAAAGAGGCACCAGATATTTAAAGGCAGGCGAGGTAGGTCGTGAAGCGCTTATGGTAGCCAAGCTGGCCGCTCGGTGGTCTTGATTATATTCATTGGGTGAAGGGGCGACGACAATGGAAGGCTTGAGAGCTTCTAGAGAAATATCTTTGCCCCGTTCAATTTCATCTATTAAATTTTTTTGAGGAAGAGCATCTAATTGCAAATGGTAATCATTCCCCACAAAAGCAATTCGGTAGCCATCAAATTTGAGGAATCTGGAAACTTTTTTAATTTCAGCAATTCTTTCTTTTTCGGTGGAGATGCCTTTTTTAGAAAAATCCTGGGTAGTGCCCACGGTTAAATAAAGAACATATACTTGACCGCCTTCTCTTTTAGCCCGCTGAATAAGGCCACCACAGCCAATAACTTCATCGTCTGGATGAGGAGCAATAATTAAAATTTTCTTATTCTTAAAGCTAAACATATATTTATGGCCAATGTGGTAACTAATTAGGAAAACAAAAGAGAGAAGCTCTGCTCCTCCCCGTTGGCAATAATAACATAGATTAAATTATAAGCAAGTCTTTTTCATTGTATTTACCTCTCTAGGCCTTGACAAGCTTTGGGGATTTGCTATAAATAAAAAAATCACCACGGAGGGATTAAAAGAGAAGAATTCAGATTATGAAGACTTTTCTGGTTTTAGGTCCGTGGGGAGGAAATGGCTGGAGTGGTGATTTTTTGTTGCTTTAATTTTAGGGACAGTCCCTAAGGGACAGTCCTTAAGGACTGTAATTTAGGGACAGTCCCTGAGGGACAGTCCTTGGATAACAAAAAAGGAGACTGGAGCTGGGTGCCAAATTTTGGTTTCCTCCCCAATTTGGCACCCAGCTTCAGCCCCCCTTGACAAGACCTATTGACTTGACATTAACAGAGAATATAATTAAAGTAAGGCTAAAGGGTGTCCTTTAAGGACAGACTCTGGTAAACTATATACATTATATATTATTTGGTATAAAATAAATATAGGATAACTGTAGATAACTCTCTTGACTTGACTTCTTGACATCTTTTTGGGAGAATATAAAATAGAAGTATAAAATAGAATATAAGATATAAGCTGACTAGAAGAGGAACTAGCTGCTTGAATGCCAAAAGACAGATTAAGCAGCGGAGGGGAAAGCTTGAAAGAGGGGAGGAGTGCTAGCTTCAAAAAAAGCTTCTTTAAGATTTGAAGGGGCTTTTTTATTTTTTCAGATTTTGTCTTGAGTTGTTTGAAAAGTATATCTTCCTTAAAAAATTGGACTCCATTGAAGGAGAGCCAATTACCTGCTTCTCCGCCTGAGGCGGATAAGTAGGGAAAGGTCGAGCTGACTTTTATGGTCAGAGAAAATAGGTAACTTCCCTTAGTCCTTGATTGAGCCCAATAGGACAAATACCATTGTCCTACAAGGCAGGGGCAGGGGGAAGCCTTAGGTGGAGGCCTAAGGCAAGCTACCTATTATAACTTAATAAAGAAAGGGGGTGTAACAAATAATGAAAAGCAAATTAATTAGAGGTGCAATCGCTCTTTCAACAGCTGGAGTATTAGCTGCTATGGCTTTGCCAGTTATGGCTAATTTTGAGCTACCTGAGGATTTAGGTAATGGTATTTTTATCTTTAATTTCAAGATGGCTGAAGTAAGTAATGATGTAGAAGCTGAGGCTGAGACTGGTGAGAATGATGCTAATGGCGGTAGTGGTGGTAGTGGCGGTGGAGGTGGTGATGCTGATAGTAATACCAATAATGATGGTAGCCAGACCAATACTGGTGGTAATGGCGGAGCTGGTGGAACTGGCGGTATGGGTGGCACAGTCACCACTGGTGATGCCACAGCCGGCGTGATAATTGATAATATGGTCAATTATGATGAGACCGTTATAGATGCTTGTTGTTGTGCTGAAGATCCATGTGAAGATCCATGCGAGGATCCATGCGAACCTGATCCATGTGACCCATGTGGTGACCCATGTGACCCATGTGGCGCATGTGGTAGTCAACATCATGGTGGTGGCGGACATCATGGCGGTGACTGTGAAGAAGAATGTGATGAGCCAATTGTTGTTGTCAATATGGATTTCGCTGGTGTTGAAAATGGTGTAGAAGCTGAAGCTGAAACTGGCGAAAATGATGCTGATGGCGATAATGGCGGTTCTGGCGGTGAAGGTGGTAATGCGGATAGCAATACCAATGATGGTGAGAATTGTTGCGAGCCTGGTACCCAGACCGATACTGGCGGTGATGGTGGAGCTGGCGGTGAGGGTGGAGAAGGCGGTGAAGTTAACACTGGCGTCTCCACTAGCCTGGTTGATATCATCAATATCGTTAACACAATCATTACCAGAATCACTCGCTAAGAGCGATGAGAGGGAGCAGTCCCGCCTGAGGCGGGCAAGTTGCTTCCTCCAGGCAAGTGTTGGAGAATGTTTTTCCAACATTTGCCTGGGGGAAAATGAAAAACATCACCAAAATTTATTTCTTTAGCTCTCTAATAATTTTGGTCTTAGTTCCTATATCAACCCAAGCATTTTCTTTAGACGATTTGTTTGATGATTTGGAGAACTATTTTGAACAAAACTCCTTTAATTCAACTGAGACCAGCAATGCTCAAATAATAAACAAAGTTAATGTTTCGGCTAATACGGGCGGCAATGTGGCTGGTCCAGGCGAAGTAGTTGAAGGACAATCAGAAGTAAAGGTCAAAATAGAGAATATTATCAATGGAGAGTCCATTGAGCCGGTTGATTTAGAAGTTAAGTCAGAACAAGGAGAAGAAGCTAAAGTTGAGCTAGAACAAAAGATTACTTATCCAGATGAAGAAGGTAAAGCTTCGGTTGAAAGAAAGGTTGAGATTAATGAAGAGGCAGAAAGCGAGGAGTATCAACTTGAGGTAGATGATACTGAAACCATCGAGCCAAGTTTAGAAGAGCTAGATAGTTTAGAGGAATCAACAAACTTAGAAAAACCAAAAATAATCCCTAAACTCACCAATAAACTTTCTCAATGGTGGTTAAACTTTTTTGGAGGGTTAAAAGCAAAGTTAGCCAGTATTGTTAGTTTTTGGAAGAAATAAAATGATTAAATTTAAACAAGTTATTCTAATTCCAATGTTAATTATTACCTTGGCAGTCTTTAATATGCCTGTTTTGGTAGTGGCTGAGGAAGGTGGCACCGACGGGGAATCAACCGAACAGACATCAACTGAAGGAGGAGACGGTCAAGAAGCCAGTAGTCAAGATAATGGCGGCACGGAAGGAATGACTGAAGGCAGTGGGGATGGCAGTGAGGCAACTTCTGAAGGGACAGGCGAAGGCGAAGCTACCTCAAGTGAGGAAACCGGAGATGCTTCCATTGAAACTGGTGATGGTACAGTCGTAGTTGATGTGGAAAACCAAGTTAATACTAATGTCACTGACCTAACTGACACTGAAGATTCTTCTGAGGATTCCCCAGAGCCAGAAGGTGAGGCTACCGAGGGAACAGAAGGCGAAGGAGAGAGTTCAGTGACTGAAGAAGGCGATAGTCAAGTGACCACAGAGATTGAAACTTCAGGAGAAGGAACATCAGAAGAAGGAACCACTGAAGAAGGTGGGGGAGAAGAGTCAGCCGGAGCAGAAGGAGAAGGTTGTGAAGCAGCCAGCGGAAGTGGAGAAGAGGATACTTCTCTCGAAGTAACTAATGAAAATGAGACAATCATTGAGAACGATATTGAAGGTGGGGTTGGTACTGGCGAGAATTCGGCTAGTAACAATAGTGGTGATGCTAGTATTGGAACCGGTGATGCGGTAGCTGTAGGTAATTTATCTAACGTGGCCAATACCAATATTATTGCTTCAAATTTCTGGTTCTATTTAACTAACCTTTTCTATAACTTAATTGGCGATATTAACTTAACTGACTTTTCTACCAATCAAACTGATGATTGTGGTTTGATAGATTGTATTAATCCTTTGGATGTTTCTAATGATAATGTTGGCTCGATTGTTAATAATATGGAGCTTTATGCAGTAACTGGCGCAAATACCGCTGATGAAAATGAGGGTGATGGTTCTATTGATACTGGTAATGCTTTGGCTATCGCTAATATCTCTAATGTCCTCAATACTAATATTATTGGTTCGGATTGGCTATTTACCCTGATTAATAGTTTTGGTAATTGGCAAGGTGATTTGATTTTGCCAGGTGCCGAAGCTATTGCCGAGATTATTGGTGGCCATGATGGAGCAGGTAATCAGGTCTTTGTTGAGAATAATGATGAGGCAGTGGTAGAAAATAATGTTAATGCCACTGGAGAAACAGGAGATAATTTAGCCAGTGATAATGAAGGCGGTTCTTCTATTGAGACCGGCGATGCTTTTGCCCAAGTTAATGTGGCTACCCAAGCCAACACCAGTATTTTTGGTAGTAATTGGTTGATGGTGGCGGTTAAAGTTTTTGGTAACTGGAGTGGGAGCATTCATAGCTTGCCTGAGGGAGTTTCTTGGTTAAAAACACCAGATGGCCTGATTATCTTCAACGAAAATTGGTCCGAAGCTCTGAGCAATATGGCTCAAGCAAATGGGGAAGAAATTGTTCGAGTAGCTAATAATAATTTTGGAGAAATAATCAATAATCTTGATATTCTTGCTTCAACCGGTGCTAATTCAGCTAGTAACAACGCTGGTCAAGGAATTATCACCACTGGTAATGCTGGAGTGAGAGCCAATATTGCTAACTTTGTTAACACTAATATTATTGGCCGCAACTGGCTCTTTGGTTTGATTAATATTTTTGGTGATTGGCAGGGTAATTTATCTTTTGGTCAGCCAGACCTCTGGTTAGGGCTTAGTGCAGAGACCAGCTCAATTTTCCGTGGCAGTATAGTTAATTATACTTTAAGCTACATTAACAATGGCGATGCGGAAGCAACTGATGTTACTCTGGTAGTTGATTACGATGATAGTCCTTTATGTGGCAATTGTTTGATGCTTGAGGACCCTGGTTCTGGTGATGACAGTGTGCCCGGTCAGATTAGTTGGCAGCTTGATCCAGTGCCAGTCGGTGGCTCTGGTTCGGTTACTTATTCTTTGCGGGTTAGTCCTAGTGTCTCAGTGGGTGAATGGCAGTTAGTCAATGTAGGTACCATTGATTGTCTTCAGAGTGATGCTAATGACCAAGATAATACTGATGTACTTTCTTTTTTGCTCAATGTGGCTAATCGTCCCTCACCAACTGCGGGTCCGAGCCCGGGCGACGGAGAAAGAGATAGTATCCCAGAGCTTGAGATTACTAAGACTAATGATGTAGAGGACTTTATCTACAATGACGATTTGATTAATTACAAAGTTGTTTTGACCAATCAAGGTGATGAGTCAGCTTATGATGTGGTGGTTACGGATGAATTTAGTTATGGTGATTCCCCTGAAGTGCTTAAGACCAATACCTGGGAACTGGGAGAAGTTTTTCCTGATGAGGAAATAATTATTGAATATAGTTTGATGATTAATGGTGGGGCTTTGGCCGGAGAATATGTTAACACAGCCCAAGCCATTGGTGTTGACATCTATGATGACGAAATTAGCTCTAATGTAGCCACTAGCACCGTGGAGTTAGTAATCGGAGAAGAAGCTGCTGAAGAAGGCCCAGAAGAATATGAAGGTTTTGTTGAGGAAGGATTCCTGACTGATGAGGAGCTTGGTTTGATTCCTCTTGAAGAAGCTGTTGAGGCTCCAGTTAAGCGAATTGTTGAAAAAATAACTTCTTCTGTTTCAGGAATTGGCGAAGCAGAAGCAGCTGCTGTTTGCGGGCCAGAATGTGAAGAAGGTCTCAAGGAGTTATTGAAAGTGGATGATAATGGAGGCTCTCACAAGAATCTTTTAGCTGGTATGACTAACCTCTTGCAGAATGGCTCGCTAATTTACTTCTTGCTTTCTCTTTTAGGTCTATTTATCTTAGCTTTGATAATTCTTTTATATCTAAGATATCGCCGGCAAGAAGAGTAACGTTATTGCCCGAGCGAGCGAAGCGAGTCGAGGGCCTGGACGAGTTGAAGATGGAAAAGCCCAGCACCAAATTTTGGCCCTGGGCTTTTGAATCCCCGATGACAAATGTTAAGCGAAAGGGAGGCAAAGGTCGGTTGGAGGGATAAAGATAGCAAAGCAGAAAGGTAAATTAATATGAACAAAAAACTTTTATTAGCCACATTAGCCATAATTCCATTAGTGTTATTATTGGCAGTACCAGCGAGAGGAACTGATAACTTAGTTGTCAATGGCGATTTTGAAGAGCCAGAAGTGACCAATTCATCTAAATGGCAGGTTTTTTCTTCAGATGTTGTTCCAGGTTGGACAGTAGAATGGGCAGGGGAATATGGAGCACCAACTCCTGCCAATCTTGAGTTGCATGAAGGCGTTCTTATGCCTGCCTATAACGGTGATCAGTCTGTAGAGATGGACACTGATTGGAGTTCAGCCAATGGAGAGCCAGCTTCAGTAAAGATTTATCAAGATATTCCAACTTGTGTAGGCGCAACTTATGAGTTGGAATATGCCTGGTCGCCTCGCCCCAGACACAGTGATAATGAAATGGAAGTTTATTGGGGGGGAGATTTAGTTGATACCCATTCGGGTTCAACTTCAGGCTGGACACTTGAGACACATTCTGGACTAGCTCCAGCTGGTGAGACAACCCGACTTGAGTTTATTGAAACAGCTAATCCTGATTCTCTTGGTATGTTTTTAGATGCGGTTAGCGTTGAACAAGTTGGAGAATGTCTTGTTAGAGAAGCAGGGATAACTTCGCCAGGAGACGGCGACCATGTTTCCGGCTCAACCAATTTTGAAGCTTATTTAATTGATGATGATGAGGACCCAGTCCAATGGGCCGTCAGAAAAGGAACTTGTGCCGCTGGTCAAGGAACAGTTTTCGGTAATGTTGATGGATACAACGATCCTTACGCTTGGGATTATAATTCAGAAACTTACACCCATAATTTTTCAGCTACGGCTGATACTTGTGAATGGGAACCAGGAGATTATTGTTTTGTCTTTAATCCAAAAGAGGATGGTGGAGAGGCAGATATTAGATTGACTCGTGAGTTTGTGGTTGAGGATTGTGACGGAGTTCCATACACAGAAGATATATGTCCAGCAACAGTGGCAGAGACCCTAGATGTAAGATTAGGAAAAAATAGATGGATTTGGAATGGAGATGAATGGGTAAAGGGAGAAATTCCAGGAAAAGGAAAAGGACCAAAGAAATCATTTAACATGGAAGATACCCAAGGTTGTAGTTGTGAACAAATACTCGATTGGCTTCACGACTATGATCCAGAAGAATACGGGGAAATGAAAGGTCATCGGAAGTTTGGTTGTAGCAGTAGTGTAATAGAAGAGTTTATAGAATTAGCATCCCAATAAAATATTTATCTTAAGAAAAACCGCCTAAAAGAGGGCGGTTTTTCTTTATTAGCACTTATTAATAAACTTGC
>CAYFWT010000022.1:0-37715 GCA_964346955.1 uncultured Candidatus Saccharibacteria bacterium | reverse complement strand
TTTATTTCAAATTGCAAAGAACACCTAAATTATATCACGGTGATTAATAATTGTCAATGGGAAAACGCTAAAAATCTCGACCAACCGGTCGAGATTTTTGTTATTAAACCACTGCTACCTCTTCTGCCACTGGGGGGCCTATTTACCGTTTCTTCCATTGGGGGGCGCGGCGGGCTTTTTTGAGGCCGTATTTTTTGCGTTCTTTTTTTCGGGGGTCGCGGCGAAGATAACCGGCTCTTTTTAATTTTTTAGAAAAATCCGGATTGAATTTAACTAAAGCCCGAGCTAAACCATGACGAATCGCCTCAGCTTGGCCTCGAATGCCACCTCCTTTAACCTTAATCGTCGCTTCAAATCTATTCAAAGACTTCATTTTCAAAAGAGGGCTGGCCACCACTTGTTGTAATTCCAGAGTGGAGAAAAAATCAGTGTAAGGTTTTTCATTAACTAAAATCTTTCCCTTATCATCTTCAAAGGGTTGACAAGTAAAAAGGCGGACTCGCGCTATTGACCTCTTGCGACGACCAACTGCCTCATAATACCGCTTGGGCTTTTTTATTTTCTTCTGCGGCTTTTTTACCGGCGGCTTTTTTACCGGCGGCTTTTTTACTTTCTTCTGAGGTTTCTTTACTTGAGGCTTCTTGACTTTTCGCTGAACTTTCTTGGCCTTTGGTTTAGTTTTCTTTTTAGTTGTAGGTTTCTTTTTTTTAGTAACCACGGATAGAATTTTTAATTTCAAATTTTTAATTTTTAAACATTAAGGAATTGAAAATTATTTCTCTTCTCCCTTATACAACTTCAACTTTCCAATCATCCTATCTCGCAATTTATTTTTGGGGAGCATACCATAAACTGCTCTCCTAATCACTTCTCTTGAATCTTTCTTTAGAGCTTCTTCCAACTTAGTCGCTTTAATTCCACCAGGATAACCTGAGTGTCGGTAATAAGTTTTTTGTTTCATTTTTCGGCCAGTTACTTTAATCTTATCAGTGTTAATCACTACTACCTCATCTCCTCCATCTAAATAAGGGACAAAACCTGGTTTATTTTTACCTCGAAGTAAATTAGCGATTTCTACTGCTAAGCGGCCTAGTATTTTATTGGTAGCGTCAATGGTATGCCTTTTCATAAATTCCAAATCACAAGCACCAAATTCCAAACAAATTACAATTTTTCAAATTACAAACTGTTTGTGATTTTGGTCATTGTGATTTGTGATTTGTTTGGGATTTGTAATTTGGGATTTGTGATTTCACTAGCTCAATCACGGCCATTTTGGCTCCATCGGTTTTGCGAGGACCTAATTTAATGATTCTAGTATAGCCGCCGGCTCGCTTTCGATAACGAGGCCCAATCTCTTCGGTTATCTTCTTGCGAGCCTTCTCTGGCAAATATCCTGCTAAATATCTAATAGAAGACAAATTGCCTCCTCTACTTTTGGTAATCAATTTTTCAACAAAAGGCTGAACTTCTTTAGCCTTGGCCTCAGTAGTAATAATTTTTTCTTTCAAAATTAAATTAGCGGCTAGACTTACTAAAAGTGCCTTCCGCTGGTCACCTCTTCGACTAAGTTTTCTACCTTTTCTTCTATGTCTCATTAGTGCCCTCTTAAGGTCAAACCTAATTTGCCTAAAGCTCTTTTAATCTCAAGGATACCTTTTTTACCCAATCCTTCAACCTTTTCTAAATCTTCTTCGCTCTTTCTTGTCAGACCAGCGACTGTCTTTATACCAGCCTCAGTTAAGACAGTATTGGTTCGGGAAGAAATTTTCAAATCCTCTACCTTGGTTTTAATGACTTCTTCTTTTGCTTCTTTTTTAGCTTTTGCTTTAATCTCTTTCTCCTTAACTTTAGCTTTCGCCGGAGAAACTACCTTTTTCTTCTTCTCTTCTTCTAAAGAAGAAAATATATTAAAATGATTAACTAAAATTTGGGCTGTCTTCCAAAAAGCTTCTCTGGGAGTAATAGTGCCATCGGTCTCAATATCGATCCTTAAACGGTCATAATCCGTTCTTTCTCCTACTCGCATATTCTCTACGGAGTAGTTAACCTTCCGAATCGGGCTAAAAATGGCGTCGATAGCAATTTTGCCAATCTCCAGCTTCTCTTTCTTGCGCTGCTCGATAGGTAAATAGCCCAAACCAGGTTCTACTTCAATTTCCATCTCTAGGTTAGCTTTCTTATCAGTTAAAATAGCAATAGGAGCTTGGGGATTGGCTACCTCTAATTCGGAGGTTACCTTAATATCACCAGCTTTTACTTCCCTTTCACCTTTTGCCTTAAGTGAGACCCTTACTGGATGATCAACGTGCAGTTTAAATCTGACTTGTTTGAGATTAAGAATGATTTGGACAACATCTTCTACCACAAAAGGGATGGTAGAGAATTCATGTTGAACGCCCTTAATTTTTACTCCTGTGATAGCGGCTCCAGATAAAGAAGATAAAAGGACTCGCCGAAAAGCACTCCCCAAAGTAGTGCCATATCCCGGATAGCAAGCTTCAATCTCGAAAATAGCCCGATTTTTTTCTGTCTCAGTAATTTTAGGCTTGAGAGGAAAAGTAATCATAAATAAAATAATTTTCAATTACCAATTTTTCAATTTTCAATGAATTAATTAATAATTCGAAAATTGAAAAATTGAAAATTGAGAATTTACCTTGAATAGTACTCAATAATCATGCTTAATTCGCCAATCTTGCCCATGTCTTCTACCTTAGGCTGACCAACTACTTTTCCCTCTATCTTCTCTTTAGTTAAAGAAAGCCAGGCAGGAGTGTCATGTTTTTTAAGAATTGTTTTTAGGTCCCGGAAGGGGGCTAATTTTTTACTTTTCTCTTTAATTTGAACCATATCCCCTTGTTTAACTTGATAAGAAGGAATATCTACTTTTCGTCCATTAACTAAGATATGACCATGATTAACTAATTGTCTAGCCAAGCTTCGTGAGCTGGCCCACCCTAAACGGAAAACAACATTATCTAAGCGGCTCTCCAACTTATTAACTAAGAGCTCCTCTTTATTCCCTTTTTGGGTAGCAATTTCTTTAAAATAATTCTTAAATTGCCGCTCAGAAATTCCATAGGTCCGTCGTACTTTCTGTTTCTCAGCTAATTGTTGGCCATACTCAGAAGCTCTTCCTCTTCTTCTAGATTTACCATGAAGACCAGGAAGGTAGGGTTTCCGAATCATAGCACATTTTTGGCTAAGACAACGCTCCCCCTTAAGAAAAAGCTTCTGGCCAGCTCTTCTACATTTTTTGCATTTAGAATCAACTTTCATAAAATTCAATGAACATTGATTTAGACCCTTCTCGGCTTAGGCGGTCGACAACCATTATGAGGAATGGGAGTAACATCTTTAATGGAACTAATTTCTAAACCGTGATTAGCTAAAGCTCGAATAGCTGCCTCTCGGCCACTACCCACTCCCTTAACAAAAACAGCTACTTCTCTAAGGTCTAAATCTTTAACTTTTTCAACTAAGGCATCAACTACTCTTGAAGCAGCAAAAGGGGTAGCCTTTTTAGGCCCCTTAAATCCAACCGAACCAGCACTCGCCCAAGCGACTACATTCCCATTAATGTCAGTCAAAGTGATAAGAGTATTATTATAAGTAGACTGAATAAAAATTCTTGCTTGTTCTAGTCGATCAACTCTTTTTTTCTTGCCTTTCAAACGGGGGGCTTGAGCAGCTTTCCGTTCGGCTGTCTCTCTTGCTTCAGTCTCTTTTAAAATCTCTTCTTGGCTTTTCTTAATAACTCTTTTTTTACCCATATTACTAAATAATTTTCAATTATCAATTTTATATTTAGGTTTTCTCAGCTGGCTTTCTTCGACCGCTGCCCATAGTTCGACGAACATTTCCTCGTATTGTTCGGGTATTCGTCTTGGTTCTTTGTCCTCTAGCTGGCAGTCCTTTAATATGACGCAGGCCTCGATAACAATTAATATCCTTTAATCGTTTGATATTCATCATTTTTCCCCGTCGCAACTCCCCCTCAACTTTATATTCCTTTTCCACAATCTCCCGCAAACGATTAACCTCTGGATTAGACAGTTTAGCTGCTCGGCTATTGGGATCTATTTTGGCCTGAGCCAAAATTCGCCTACTCAAAGACCGCCCTATACCGTAAATGTAGGTTAAAGCAATTTCTATTCTTTTATTGTCAGGGATATTAACTCCTGCTATACGAGCCATACGATTAAATAATTTCCAATTTTATAGGTTAGCCTTGTCTCTGTTTATGTTTTGGATTTTTCTTGCAAACAACATAAACCCGACCTTTCCGTCGGACAATCTTACACTGAGAACAAATTTTCTTAACAGAAGCTCTAACTTTCATAGTTAATCTACGGGAGTCTTTAGTCACTTCTCCCGATAAATAATCCTTCCCTTAGTCTGATCATAAGGGGTCATTTCAACTTTAACGCGGTCTCCAACAAGTACCCGAATAAAATTCAGGCGCATTCGGCCTGAAAGATGAGCCAAAATCTCTTTTCCGTCATCTAATCTAACCCTAAAGGCAGCACCCGGCAAACTCTCAATAACTACCCCTTCTTGGCTAATTGTTTCTTTAGATTGAGGCACCTTGATAATCTTAAATTCTAAGATAAATATATCTTAAAAGTAAAATAAAAATTAGTCAATAGCTTCGATGGTTATCTTAATCTTCTTCTCTTGAAGGGGCATTCGTTTAACCCAAAATGGCCAAAAAGTTACTTTAGCTCTCTCAATCTCTTGTTGATTAGCTAAATATCTTCTTACTTCTACTTCAGACTGACCAGCTAACTCTTTTTTAAGAGCTGGCATATCTATCTGCCAAACAACATCTTCAGTTACGGCTAACTCAAAAGAAACTTCTCCTTTTGTCCAATCTATGATTGGTTCAGTCCAGCTAATTTGTTGACTTTCAGGAAGAGAAGACTTATTCTCCGAAATCATAGAGATTAAATTTAAATCAACTAAATGCCTTAGGTCTTCTTCTTTGAAAAGGAGGGCTCGGGCTATTGCTTCCATCTCTATCCTAAATCTATCTATCTCATCCCCTTCTTCAGCATTAGTCGATACCTCGACTATCTCTTCTTTTAATCCTCCCTCAATTAATCTTAAATCTGTAGGAATTTGCTCATTGAGGGTTCGCTTAACTTCATCTTTCAGCTCATCAAGTAAACCTTCTTTTGCCATTTTTAAGTCATCAGCCAAAACTACCTTTATCTTTCCAATAAAGCCACCAGCCATCGATTCCTGAGATTTACCATAAAAGCCAACATACTTAGGGGTTCCTTTAAAGCCGGGGATAGTAAAATTTGTCGGGCCGATGTTGTAATCCTGGCCAGGCTGGTCAGCGACTATCTCAGTATCAATACTACTGGGGATAATCCTACCTTCTTCTATTTTAGCCCCTGGGATAATAATATTTTTTGTTATTCTAAAAACCTTGCCCTCGGATGACTCAAAGCGAGTGGTCGCCACTAAGGTCTGTGGACTAGAACTATACTCGTTATAAATAGTAATAATGCCTCGAGCTTTCTCACTGACTTCTTTCTCTCCGCTGGCTAAAAATTCTTTGCTTTTTGTCTTTTCTACTTTAACTTCTTGAAGTGGAATTTTATTTAAAGTTTCGTCAACTTGAGAAATACCAGTAGAGCCAACCACCAATAAATCAAAGCTTATCCTCTCTATTTTGGGAGAAATAATTATTTCCGTGGTGGGCAGGGCCAGATAACCTACTAAAGCTGTCACCAGGAAAGCCAAGCCAATAAAAATAATCAAAAACCTAGGCCATTTTGATACGAGGGACCTTCTCGGCTTTCGGGGAAATCTCTCTCTCGGCATCGGCTCCTCCTCAATTAACTCCGGAGCTGGTTCCGGAATTGGTTCTACCCTTGGCTCTCTCCTGACGGTCGGTCTCTTTGAAGGCGGGCGACGGAAGAATCTAGGCTCTATCTCGCCAGTTGGACTGATAATGTCGGCCATCCTCTTTTTTGGTTCTTTAGGCCGCGAACCCGGTAAGCGGAAAAGTTTTCTACTGCTCAATCTCCCTTCCGGCTTGAGCTCTTCCACTAAAAGACCAATGATGTCTTTCTTATCTTTCTTTATCCTGTCCATTTTATCCCAACTTTCTTCTTCTGTTTCTTCCTCTTCCTCTATTCCTTCTATTTCTTCTGTCTCTTCTATTTCTTTTTCGCCAAATCTCTCTTCTCGAACTAACTCTGCAGGGAAATCTTCTTCTTTTTTAACAGTAAAACCTATCTCCTCAGCTATCTCTCTTCCTAAGTCGTCTGGGATAATTAAAGTAATCTCTTTGCCTAAATTATCTGCTTCTCGCTTAAGTAATTTCAAATTAATTGAACTTTGCCAGATTTGGGCAGCCGGCGGCACCACTAAATTAACCTGATTAGTCTCAGCCTGAATTATCCGGTCAATAACCGAAGTAATCTCTTCATCTGGCTCAAAATAAATATTCTTCATATTATCGCATCATTCTCACCACCCGACGGAGGATAGGCGGCAGAACTTTCTTTTCGTCAGCAACTATATCTGTTGCTAAACTAGCCAAAGCCATGGGAGGAATATTTGCCGGGCCTAACAAAATACCAGTTTGGTCAATAACATCACTAATGTGAGCGGGCTTAATAAAACGAACCTGGGGCGATTGATTAAAAGGAAATTTCTTCAGCCATTGGCTTTGGACAGTCTCTCTTTTCAAAGCATTCCTTATCCCAGGCAAAAGACTTCCTCCCCCACAAAGTAAAATTAAGGGGGGGAAGGATTCAGCCTGTCTCAGGCCAGGATAATCTCGAGACAAAGCCTGATTAAATTCCTCTAAAATTAACTCTACTCCAGAAAGCCAAATCCTTGTATTTTCCCTAAGTATTTCCCTAATTTTCCGCTGAACATTTTGACTCAACTCTCGGTAGGCATGTCTTACTTTTATTTCTTCTGCTTCGGTCAGACCAAGATCAAGTGCTTGAGAAAGCTGCCTGGTAAAAGCTCGCCCTGCTAAAGTAAAGCTTTTTATTCCTTCTACACCACCTCGACGAACTAAAGCAATATCAGTTGTCCGGCCACCAATATCAATAAAAATAGCACCGCTCCCTAAATCAAAATTTAATGACTTAGTCAAAGCATAGGGCTCGGCGACAATAGAAAGCAACTCTAAATTTAACCTAGAGGCAATACTCTCTAAAGCCCTTAACTGAACCAAAGGAGTATAAACATTAAAAATACTTAAAAAAATCTCTTTTCCTTGAAACCCTAAAGGATTAGTCACCTGATAACCGTCAATGTGAATATCAGTAATCAAGGCATTGATTAATCTGATTTCTATCTCTGAGCGGCCAGTCTCCCAAGCTAATTTGCTTCGCATTTGGTCAAGGGCTTTCCATTGAATTTTTTGAATTATATTTTTGAGCTCGGCTAAATCAATCTCCTCTTCTGACTTACTTCTCCGATAAACAAAATTAGTCGTTGCCCCCTTAATAAACTCGCCAGCTACCCCGATAACTGCTCTGGCTGGTTCTATCCGGGCCATGCGAGCCGCTTTGCCAATTGCCCTTTGACAAGTAAAAGCTACTCCCTCAATATCAGTAACTGCTCCAGCTTGCATATGATGAGGGGATTGCCGCTGCCGACCTACGCCAATAATTATCCCTTGGATCTTCTTTTCTCCCCCTTCAAAGAACTCCTCCTCGAGCTTAAAAATCAAGGCCTTAACAAATTCGGTACCGATGTCCAAAGCCAATAAATAGTTTCTCTTAGACTTAGTCTTCCTGCCCATGGGCAGACTAATTTGAAAAAAATTTGCCATTCGCCCCATAGTTTCTTTATTATATAAGACCTTGAAAAAATTGACAATCTTGGAGATATTTGATAACTTTTTAAAAAGGCAGAGTTTTAGTTTACTAAAATAAGTTCTTTTAGAAGAAAGGGGGGATAGATATGCCTTCTACAGTGTGGCCAACGCCAACAGTGCTGGTAGGTATATTAGTTGTCGTCTTTATTTTCGCCTTCTGGGCGAGGGATTTCCTCAAGAAAGACAAACGGCTGAAAGATAAAGTCTGGAAACTTGAATCTAAAATTCGGAAATTTCAAGATGCTTATGATAAGGGGTGGGTTGACTCCAGGGACCAAGCCAGATTAAGTAAAGTAATAACTGGCTGGGAAAAAGAACTAGCGGCATCAGAGATAGAATATGAGAGGAGAGAAGACAAAAAGGCTAGAAAAGAATTGGCTAAGTTGTTCAAAAGAGCCCCCTACTAGGTTTCTTAAACTATCTTAGTCCTTAGCAGTAATGCTAAGGACTTTTTTTACTCTAAAACTGCCCTGATTCTTCTTACGCCAGCACTGCTCGATTGTTCTTTTTTGATTTTGAAATAACCCAACTGGCCAGTCCGTTCGACATGGGGACCAGCACAAATTTCTTTGGAATAAACCTGCCCTGAGCTTGTCGAAGGGCCAATCGAATAAACTTCGACTTTTTGACCATACTTTGTCTTAAAAAAGGCCTTGGCCCCAGATTTAATAGCCTCGTCTTTGGTCATTTCTTGACACTCAATTGGCAAATCTTCTTTGATTTTCTGATTAACAATTTCCTCGACCTGCTTAACCTGCTCTGGGGTCATTTTTTGAGAATAGCTGAAATCAAAACGTAACCGCTCTGGGCTAATATCTGAGCCCATTTGTTGAACTTCCTGGCCCAAAACATCTTGTAAAGCTTGATGCAAGAGATGAGTGGCTGTATGAAGCTTTTTAACTTTTTCTTCATCTTCTTTGGAAAAAACCCTGGCTTCGCCTAAGCCATGACCGCCAAATTTCTTTTGGGCACCAGCTCGACTTAATTCCTGATGTTTCTTACGATACTCCTCAAATTCTTCTTCATTAACCACCAGCCCCTTTCTGGCAGCTAAATCTTTAATCATTTCTAGAGGGAGACCATAGGTGGAGAATAAATCAAAAGCTTCTTGGCCACTAATATCTTTTTTAGCAATTTTTTCAAACTGCTTTATTCCTTTTTCTAAGGTCTGGCTAAACTTTTCTTCTTCATTTTGAATAACCGTTAAAATATCTGTTTGTTTGTTAGTTAGCTCTGGGTAAGTATCTTGATAAAACTCAATTACTTTCTGGGCTAAAGGAATTAAAAAATTTTTTTCTAAATTCCATAACTTGCCCTGACCAATAATTCTTCTTAAAACTCGGCGGAGGATATAGCCTTGTTCGACATTGGAAGGTAAAACACCATCAGCCACTAGGAAACAAACGCCGCGGAGATGGTCAGCCACAATGCGTGATTTGGGCAAATTAGCTTGTTCAGTTGGCACTATCTTTTCTATCTCTTCCATTAGGGGCAAAAACAAATCAGTTTGATAATCTGATTTTTTACCCTGGAGGATAGCAGCTAATCTTTCCAAGCCTATACCAGTGTCAATATTTTTTTGGGGCAAGGGCTGATAATTACCCTGTTCATCTTTTAAGTATTCCATAAAGACCAAATTCCAAACCTCAATAAAGCGGCCACAAGAACAATTAGGGCCACATTTATCCCCTAAAGAGCAAGGCTTTTCAGTTGAATCATAATGGAGCTCGGAACAGGGTCCACAGGGTCCGGTGGGACCAACTGGTCCCCAAAAATTATCTTCTAAACCAAACTCAAAAATTTTGGCTGAGGGAATACCTTTTTTTATCCATAAATTAAAAGCTTCTTCGTCTTTGGGAATCCCTTTTTCTCCTTTAAAGATAGTTATCCATAATTTTTCTGGAGGGAGGCCGCATTCTTTATTTAAAAACTCAAGAGCATAATCAATGGCTCCTTTTTTAAAATAGTCGCCAAAAGACCAATTACCAAGCATTTCAAAAAAAGTATGATGAGTCTCATCCCCCACCGCATCAATATCGTTAATTCGAAAACATTTCTGGACAGAACAAGCACGTTGATAAGGCGGCTTGACTTGACCAGTCAAATAAGGGACAAACTGCTGCATGCCCGCCGTAGTTAAAAGCACTGAGGGATCGTCAGGAATTAAAGAAGAAGAGGGAACAATTTGATGCCCCCTTTTTTTAAAAAAATCCAAAAATTTTTGACGGATAACAGCTGAAGTCATAACAACTTAAGGCACGGCCTTTACTCTTCTTTTGATTTAGCAAAACGATTGTAAAGCCAGGCGAAAATCCAGCCACAGATAAAACCATTAACAAACCCGTAAGCCAGACCAATAATCGCTCCCCACCAGCTTATTTTATAACCAAAATAAAACTGCTGAAGAAGAACTAAAGTATGGCCACCCCCTCGAGTCATCACCCAGTAAGTGGCTACCAAAACAGTTAAGCCCCAAATAATTCCACAAGCTAAACCAAAGGCTTTTTTATCTAATTTCATTTTTTTCACCTCCTTTCTCTATGGGTTTATTCTCTTCTAGTTTATTTCTCTTTCCTGTTGAAGATAAAGATTCTTCAAGAGTCTTTCGCAATTCCCCTAAATCAACTTCTCTCCTTGGTTTTTTTTCTCGAAAAGATTGGACCTCTTGTCGCATCGCCTCCTTTAAAGAAATTTTTTCTTCTGGCACAGCCACTTTTGGTTCTCCTTGCTGAGGTAAGGACTCTCCTGAGGAAACTCTTGTCTTTTCTTGCCTAACTTTCTCTAAACACTCGGGGCAATAAACTGGCCTAACTTGGTCTGGCTTAAATTTAACTTGAACTTTTTTACCACATCGGGAACAAATTGCCTCAAATAATGGCTGGCTTACTTTCTTCTTTGTCTCTTTAGCTTCTTTCTCTGTCTCAATAACCCCACTCCACTTGGCAATTTTATGCTCCACCTCTTGACGACTAGTGGCATAGCGTTCTCGGGAAATTTTAATAATTTTCTCTCGATGGGTTTTAGTCGGTTTTGAAAAAGGAGGTAAGGTGGTAGCTGAAAAAGGTCGAGAAGCTACTCCATCAATCATTAATTTTAAATAAGTCTGAGCAAAATCTAAATTAACTAAGTCTTGAGCACTAAACTCAGGGACAAACTCTTTCTCTAAATACTCAGCGTCTTGGGCCCCTACCCGAAAAGTCACCATAGTGCCGATGTTACCAAAAACAGCATCTCTGACCGGCTCCTCCATTTGGGCAATATATTGATGGGCTAAGATTAAACTAAGACGATATTTCCTAGCTTCTGAGAGAATATTAGCAAAAGCCTCGGTAGCAAAGTTTTGAAATTCATCAACGTAAAGATAGAAATCCTTTCGTTCTTCCTCAGCAATATCTACCCGAGACATGGCCGCCAATTGCAGTCGAGTAATCAACATAGCTCCTAAAAGAGCTGAATTATCTTCACCAATCAAACCCTTAGAAAGATTCATAATCAAAATCTTTTCTTCATCCATCACCCGCCTTATATCAATAGCTGATTTAGTCTGACCAACAATATTTCTAATTAAGGGGCTAGTTAAAAACTGACCAACTTTATTTTGAATAGGAGCGACTGCCTCAGCCATAAAACGATCTGGATATTTGGTAAATTCCTCCACCCAAAAAGTTTTAACCACTGGGTCTTGAATTTTTTCAATAACTTTTCTGCGGTAGGCCTTATCCACCAACATTCTCATAATGCCCAAAAGGGTTGAGCCAGGATACTCAAGGAGAGCTAAAATAGCATTTCTTAAAACATATTCCAAACGCGGCCCCCAAGTTTCAGCCCAGATTTTCTTAAAAACACCAACTAAGCCTGAAGTGATTAAATGACGGTGTTCGGGGTCTACTTTTTCAATAGCATTAAAGGCAATTGGATAATCTAAGTCAGCTGGATTGAAATAAATAACATCATTAACTCTCTGGGATGGAATAAAATCCAGCATCTTCTGAGCAAATTCACCATGCGGATCAACTACGCCAACCCCTCGACCAACATTAATATCCTGGACAGCCATATTTTCCAACATGGTTGTTTTGCCCATACCAGTCTTACCAACTACATAAAAATGTTTCCGCCGGTCAGGGGTTTTAATGCCAAATTGGACGCGCTGATTTCGAAAGTTAGTTTCAGAAAAACGAGTAATATCGTTCATAAAAAAATTTTTAATTTTTAATTTAGGATTAGCCAACTGGTAATCCCATGGGTGGCTCACCTTTTTTAGCCTCTACCCTGGGGGTCAAAGGCGCCTTGACCATTGTCCCTGGGAAATGATAAATAGTGGCTAATTCTTCTATATTAAAAACAAAAGGCTTGCTTCTAATAAAAAACCAATTCAAAATAGGTAAACGTTCGAAGAAAGATAGCTTAAGATATTTGATGTTTTTTGATTGGAGAACAAATTCTCTTTTTTTACAGGATTTAAATATCTTCTTCTTTCGAGAAATTTCTCGAGGCTCTTTGGCCTGAATTTTATAATCAATCTTAGTGGTAATTCTAGCATTAGGCTTGAAACCATTAAGGTGCTGGGTATTAAACTGTTTATAACAGCCAATTACTGCTGAGACATTGGGTTTAGAAAAAGCAGCTAGAGGGGCTAAATAAACAAATCTGATAATTGTCTCAAAGCCAATTTTGGAGATATTCTCTTCGATCGCTTTAACTACCGCTTGCTCGGCTTGAGTTAATGAAACCGAAGCTGGTTTTTCCTCTTTTTTCTCTTCGGGAGGCTGCCCAGTAATAAGCTGAGAAATTACCCCTCGGCCAGTCTCTCCTAAAGCAGCCGCTTCGCTTGGTTTCTTCTCTGCCTTCCGCCCAACTAACTTATCTCTTAATTCCTCGCCAGGTCTCTTCCAGTCATCCATGACGGGCCGAACTAATGTCTGAATCCAAATCTGTTCTCCGTTAGTTAACTTACTCATTACTTCTAAAAGTGAGGCAATTGGGTCAATCCGCTGTTCTTCAATAATGATATCTTTTTCAAAAGCAGGATAGGTTCGAATAGGATAGGCATCTTCTCTAGTCAAAATTAATTCAGTCCCCCAAAGATCATAACCCTGGTCAAAAAGGTCATCAGGAACCAAATCAATATAGTCCTCTACTTGATTAATTTCAGCCTCCGGATACTGAGCATAAATTTGGGCCTCAACCAGATTGCGGTACATCGAAGGAGCGCGAATTAAAAAATGAATTTCTCCCCCCTGACTGACCATCTCAAAACTAAACCATTCCTGAACTTGTCCATCTATATTTCTTTCTTTCCAATTAGGCGTCCTTTGGGTACCATGTAAACCAGCAAAGAACTGCTCCATAGCCCGCGGGGTTTTTCTCACTTCTCGAGGAGGAATAATCTCTAACAAGACCCAATCCATTTCTTGAACGAATTTCTGTCTAGCCCGCTTCAGCCATAAACCTTTAATCAATAAAAGAAGAATTAATGGTAAATAAATCCACCAAAGGGATAATAAAAACCCTCCGATAGAATAAAAACCAATAAAGGTATTGAGAATAGATTCTAGAAGCTCAAGCATTCTAAAAAATGTTTAGTGACAAATATAAATTATCAATTTAATTATTAAAAATTGATTGTTAGGCCTGGGGATGGTTTGGCCAAATTGAAAATTTTTATTTTGCTAAGGAATATTTATCGTCTTTTCCTTTAATAAAATAACTTCTATTTTGAAGATTAATCAGGATAGTATTTCTCTTAACTAAACGATTTTTTAAAACCCTATCCAAAATTTCTTCTCTGGTTAAGGGGCCAGTTTCTTTTAATGTCTGGATAATCACATCTTTAACTGTTCCTGGCTGATATCCCCATTCTTTCAAAGCATAAGTCCCCCGGCCAACTAAAATAAAACGCTCATCTTTAATTAATTCGTTGTGAACGGTCTGAGCCTGAGCTAAATTAGAACTTAAATTAGCTTGGTTAATTAATTCAGCTACTTCTCTAAAATGCAAAGGCCGGCTCTGCTCTTTGAAAATGATATAAGCTTTGTCCTTAACGCCGCGGGGGTTTATTTCCGGCCATCTATTCAGACCAAATTGACCAAAACAATTTTGATTAATTTGTTTAGTAGCATCTAAATAAGAAAGCAAAGCTTTTTTAGATAAGGAAAAATCTGTTTCTTTAAAACAAGTTAAAATATAATCTAAAGAAACAGGCTCTTCTTTCTCTTCTAATTTGCTGACTAATTTATTAATTAAGGATTGGGCTTTATCTAAGGCATCTTGAGAATTAGTCCAAAGAGAGTAAAAATTATCCGATTCAACAAAACGCTGATAATCTTTCCCTAAAGTTAAAATAAAGAAAAGAGCCCCTCGGCTGAGATGAGGGCCTTCGGTCTCAGTCAGAGAAGAAAGCAATCTTTCTTCCCTGGCCAGGTATCCTTCCTGATTTAAAAAATTATCAATTAATCGGAAAGTCGGCTTAAATAAATCCATTACTGCCGGCCTCCTAAAATCAGAAAAAGCGGCTTCCTCCACTTGACGAACCCGCTCTCTAGTAATCCCATATTTCTGACCAATCGCTTCAAGAGTCTGCCTTTGGCCATCCTTTAGACCAAAGCGCAAACGGACAACATCACGTGTCCGTTGATTAGAAATATTTCTGACTGCCTCCTCAACTAACTGTTGATATTCAAATGAAGATGAAACTTTGCTCATATTTGTATGATGAGTAAAGGCATCAGCCTAAAATGGAGAACTAAACCATTAGACTTTCTCCATTTACTCAAGAGATAATCTTAATTTTTTATAAATTTAACACATTATTTTATAAGTGTCAATCCCACTAGAAGTAAATCATCTAAAAAATAATTGCCCTTCCCTCAAAGGCAAAACAGAGTTCTAACGAGACAAGCCCCTACTTCCGATATCGCCATCCCTGCCAAGCAGCCACCAAAGGGCTAGTGATAAAGATAGAAGAATAAGTACCAATGACTATGCCCACTATTAAGGCTAATGAAAAATACTTAATGCTTTGACCGCCTAACAAAAATATAGCCAAAAGAACAAAAAGAGTAGTTAAGGCAGTATTGAGACAACGAGTTAAGCTCTGATTAATACTTTGATTAATTACTTGGCTAAAGTCACTCCAACTAGTTTTTAAAAGATTTTCTCGAACTCGGTCGAAAATGACAATACTGTTATTAACTGAATAACCTAAAATAGTTAAAAAAGCAGCTACCAAAGGTAGACCTATTTCAATCCCCTTAAGATGACCAAGCAGTGAAAACAAGCCAAGCGTAATAAAGACATCATGAAATAAAGCGATGATGGCGACTAAACCGTATTGCCAAGAAGCGACTGGCTTAGAAACTTTACGGAAAGCCCAAGCAATGTAAGCAATAATCGCCGCCAAAGCTAAAATAATTGCCCAGAAAGCTTTTCTTTTTAGTTCGCTGCCAATTAGGGGGCCGATTGATTCAAATCTCTTTTCATTGATTTGACTAAGGCCAAGCGCCTCTAAAATTCTCTGATGGGTTTGTTCATCAATTTCTTTTAACCGTAAAATCATTCCCCTTTCCCCGGTCGATTGAAGATTAATCTGTCCCAATTCTAAATCAGCTAACTTTTCTCGAACCTCTTGATTAGTCGGCCGCCTATCTCCAAATTCTATTTCCATTAGGGTACCACCAGTAAAATCGATAGCTAAATTTAAACCCCAGAAAATCAAACTTAAAGCACTAGCCATTATTAGTGCCGCAGAAAGGATAAAGTAAGTTTTACGACGGGAAACAATCTGCATAATTCTCAATTTTCAATTTTCAACTAATTCATTTTGTTTGAAAATTTGGTCATTGAAAATTGATTGATAATTGTAAATTGAAAATTGAAAATTTACAGCCATATTTTTCTCCATCCTTCTATCTTTCCTCCAACAAAATACCGAAGAAAACTTCTGGTGACAACAATAGCTGAAAACATACTCACCATGACACCAATTCCCAAAGTCAAGGCAAATCCCTTAACCAAGCCAGTAGCAAAAATATACAAAATTATACAGGTAATAATCGTGGAAATGTTCCCATCTCGAATAGCTGGCCAAGCTCGACGAAAACTTTCATCAATGCTGCCACCTAAACTCTTGCCCGACCTAAGCTCCTCCTTAAGCCGCTCGAAAATAAGCACGTTAGCATCAACCGCCATACCAATAGATAAAATAAATCCAGCAATTCCAGCCAAAGTTAAAGTAACTGGAATCGTTTTAAAAATAGCTAAAACTAAAGCCACATAAATCAAAAGAGCTAAACTGGCCAAGAGACCTGGTAAGCGATAGTAAAAAATAATAAAAAGCAAAACAGCTAAAAATCCCCAAATGCCTGCTTTCAAAGATTTCTCCAAAGAAATCTGACCTAAGATAGCCCCGATGGTCTGTTGATTAATTAAATTAATCGGCACTGGCAAAGCACCGGCATTAAGACGCCGGACTAATTCCTTAGCTTCTGGTAAAGTAAATTTACCGGTAATTTGAGCTTTCCCACCAGAAATTGTTTCTTGAACTACTGGTGCACTAATCGGTGCCCCGTCTAAATAAATAGCCAATCTTTTACCGACATTTTTTCTAGTTAATTCTTCGAAAATCTCACTGCCTTCATCATCAAACTGCAAATTAACTTGAGATTGATAAGTCTGCTGGTCAAATCCTAACTGGGATCCCTTAAGATAACGACCAGTTAAATTAGTCGGCTTAAAATATGGGTCTTGAAGTAATTGGTTTTCTTCATCAGGAGTTATTGACAAGCCTTGTTCTAGTTTTTCCCTGGCCTCTTCTTGGTCAGCTAAAATATTTTCGACCTCCTCAGGAGCCCTTTCCTCTCGAAAATCCAAAGAAGGGGTCTGACCAATCATGGCAATTGCCTGAGAGACATCTTTAACGCCAGCCAACTCAACAATTAAGCGGTAATGAGAACCAACTTTATTAACTTGGACCACTGGTTCTTGGACCCCAAAAAGATTAACTCGTCGCTCAATGACATCGCGCACTCCTTGCATGGAATCCATGTAATTACCGGGTTCAATATTGGCAAGGTCGGCCTGATAGATTAAGTGAGTCCCTCCCTGTAAATCAAGACCTAATTTAAAAGGCAAATTTAAAAAATGAGGCACTGCTTCTATGCCTATTTGATTATTTAACCAATCAGTTCCTTTATTCCAAATAATTGGGTAATCTAAAGAAACTGCCAAAAAACCGACTAAAAGAATAATAAAAACAGCCCAATGGACTTTTCTAACTCTTCTTTCTTTTTTAACTTTAGTCGGTTCTTCTACTCTTTTAGCAAAAATTCCCATATCCAAAATTAATCTAACTTATTTCTACTTTTTTGTCAAAATGTCTTGAATTCCTTTTTCAATTCCTCAACAATATCTTCAGGAATAGGCACTGGTTCGCCTTGGGGACTAATCCCGGGATAACGCCAGGCAGAAATGATTCTTTTCTTTTGACCAAATTGCTGATACATCAACCAGATTTCGGTTGGTTTCTTTGTGTTAGCTGGTTGCATTAAAGCAATGGTCCTAGGAGCAATTCCTTTTTCGCGACGCTTAGGATTTTTAAAAATCCGGCGTAACCTTCCTTCAGAAAGTCCATAATATTTCATCTTTTCCTTAACATGTTTGGTCCAATAAAACTGCTTATCATTTTTCGGCTCTTTAAAAAACATATCCCATTTTGAGTTTTTTATTGTTTATCTTGACAAATATTTAGATGTGTACTAATCTGTTAAGAGTTAACCAAGAGAGTTGTTTAAAATAAAAATTTTTAAAAATTGAAGGGAGGTAAGAGAGATGCAAGTAATTGTTCAGCCATATAAAATTTGTCCGTATTGTCACTTCTCTGCTCGGCAAGGTCATAACTTTCAATGTCCCGAGTGTCGCGGTGAGTTCTGTAGCCAGTGCTTTGAGCCAATCATTGAGGATAACGGCCACTCAATAAAGTGTCCCTATGAGAAGTGTCAGACAGTTCTTAAGCTTCCCGAAGCATAAAGACGGCCACTATTCTTGACCAGTCCCAGCGGACTGGTCTTTTTTCTAATCAGCCATACTTAGGGTAACAACATTTCTTATATTTCCTAGCGAGCCCATGCGAAAATTTATTTTCGCAATGGGCGAGCGACGGAAATTCAAGCGCCGCAACAGCGCTTATATTTTTTGCCGCTACCGCAAGGGCAGGGGTCATTGCGGCCAACTTTGTGTTTACCTCGACGCCCCTCGCTTCGTCCAGGATGACGGTGAGGGGTAGCCATGGCACCAGGCTCTGAGACTGGAGCTAAAGCAACTTTGTAAATAGTGTTAACTACGGTTGACTGAATAGAAGCGAGCAATCTTTGGAACAAGCGTATCCCTTCGTTTTTGTATTCAACTAAAGGATCTCTCTGACCATAGGCTCGTAGCCGAACACTATCCCGCAAATGATCCATGTTATCTAAATGATCCATCCAAAGGGTGTCAATACTTCGTAAATAGACGAATTTTTCAATCTGGCGCATATTCTTTTCTTCTAACTCCTGTTCTTTTTTCTGATAAGCTTCTTTAGCCAAATTAATCAAATGCTCAGATATTTTTTCTTGATTTTTTAAACTTCCTAAAGCTTGCTCAAGATTATCTGGCCCTGGAAAAATACTTTTAGTTATTTCGCTAATCTCTTTATAATTCCAATTTTCTTCCTGGGAATGTTGAGTATGAAATTGAACAATTGTTTTAATTTCGTCGACAAGCATTTCTAAAATCTCTGACCTAATGTTTTTCTTACTTAAAACTTCCTTCCGCTTTTTATATATCACCTCTCGCTGTTTATTCATTACGTCATCGTACTCTAAAACATGTTTTCTGATATCGAAATTATAGCCTTCAATTTTTGCCTGAGCTGATTCAATAGCTTTTGAGACTAACTTATTGGCAATTGGCTGATCTTCTGGCACCTTCAACACCTCCATCATCGACTTAACTTTGTCCCCGCCAAAAATACGCATCAAGTCATCTTCTAAAGAAACAAAAAATTGACTGGAACCAGGGTCGCCTTGGCGGCCCGCTCGACCGCGCAATTGATTATCAATCCGTCGAGCCTCATGGCGTCCAGTGCCAATTACATGAAGACCATCTAACTTAATTACTTCATCGTGCTGTTGTTGCCAAGAATTTTGCCGAACCTCTCCCTCAGGATTATCAGACCGACCTCCTAAGATTATATCCACTCCCCGACCAGCCATATTGGTAGCTACGGTGACGGCTCCTTTTTGGCCCGCCTGAGCAATAATTTTAGCCTCTTGCTCATGGTTCTTAGCATTAAGCACCTGATGGGGAATGCCTTCTTTTCTAAGATAACCAGCCAGTAATTCATTTTTTTCAATAGAAACCGTGCCCACTAAAACTGGCTGGCCTTTCTGATGACACTTTTTTATCTCTCTAGTAATTGCCCTAAATTTCCCTTCTTCGGTTTTGTAAACACTGTCAGAGAAATCTTGACGAATCATTGGCTCATTAGTTGGAATAACTACTACATCTAGATTATAAACTTTATGAAATTCTTCAGCCGAAGTGATCGCTGTGCCAGTCATGCCAGCTAACTTCGGGTACATTCGGAAATAATTCTGAAAAGTAATTGAAGCTAAGGTCCGACTTTCTTGTTGAACCGGCACTCCTTCCTTAGCTTCCAAAGCTTGGTGCAGACCTTCAGAATAACGGCGACCAGGCATTAATCGACCAGTAAATTCGTCAACAATAACTACCTGACCATCTTTGATAACATAATCTTTATCGCGCTTAAATAAAACTTGAGCTCGCAAGGCCTGTTCTAAATGATGGACATAACGAATACCTCCTTCCTGATAAATATTACCCATGCCTAATATTTTCTCGACTTTGCTAACACCTTCCTCAGTTAAAGTAGCCGCTCGCATTTTTTCATCAATATTATAATCGATATTTTCTTTCAGTCGGGGAACAACCCGGCTAAATTGATCATAGAGCTTAGTTGACTCGACATCAGGCATCGAGATAATCAAAGGTGTTCTTGCTTCATCAATCAAAATACTATCCACTTCATCAATAATGGCAAAATAAGGAGTTCTTTGAACCATTATTTCTAGGGCCGGGGCCATGTTGTCCCGTAAATAATCAAAGCCAAATTCATTATTAGTTCCATAAACAATATCAGCCAGGTAGGCTTCTTTTCTGGAAACTTCCTTTAAGTTTTCCATTTCTACAGTTACTTCATTTTTATCTGGAGTGATTTGTGGTTCATATAGATAAGCTTTCTCATGATTTAAACAAGCACAAGTCAATCCTAAGAGATGATAAATTGGCCCCATCCAGTTAGTGTCACGGCGAGCCAAGTAATCATTTACAGTAATCACATGGACGCCTCGATTAGTTAAAGCATTAAGACAGACCGCCAGAGTAGCGGCTAAAGTTTTTCCTTCACCGGTTTTCATTTCAGCAATCTGGCCCTGATGAAGAACAATACCGCCAACCAGTTGAACATCAAAATGACGTTGACCTAGAGTTCGTTTAGCTGCTTCTCGAACTAAAGCGAAAACCTCAACTAATAAATCATCAAATGTTTTACCCTTTTTTAAGCGCTCTTTAAATTCTTCAGTCTTAGCTTTTAATTGTTCATTAGAAAAAGACTCGAACTGAGGTTCGAGTTGATTAATTTTATTAACCAACGACTCTATCTTTTTTAGTCTTCGTTCGTTGGCATCACCTAAAAATTTATCTAAAAGAGACATATAGTTTCCTTCGACAAACTCAGGATAAACTAAGCTCACTAACTATAAAATAAAAGCAGTCCTGAGACTGCTTTTATTTTAACCCAAAATTAGTAAAAAATCAAATGGCCTATTTTACTAAAATAATCCTCTTTTTATTTCTAAAATTTGAACCTTCTTTGGCTTAAGATTTTTCTTTAAAGAAGAAATAGCTTTATAAGGGTCAACCTTGCTGCCACAAGTGAAAACATCAATGGCGGCGTATTGATACTGGGGCCAAGTATGAATACTGATATGAGACTCGGCAATTAGGACTACTCCAGAAACTCCTTGGGGAGAAAATTTATGTAATTCAATTTTAAGAAGCGTTGCCCCAGATGTCTCAACTGCTTGGGTCAATGCTCTTCTAATTATTTTAATTGAATTAAGACCTTTGGCTCCCCAAAATTCTAAAAGGATATGTTGGCCAACAGACTTAATCTTGGGGGTATTTAAAAAACCCTTTGCTTTTTTCTTCATAATTTTTTTAAGTAATCCTTAATAATGAATTCACTTAGCAGAAGAAATCATCAAAAAGGATCGGCCCTTTTAAAAACAAAGAGTGAAAACAAAAAGGACCTACTTTAATAATAAAAATATATATCTATTCTAGAAAAATAAAATAATTTGTCAACAGAATAATACGGATAAAACAAATCCTCAAAGTAAAATATTGAGGACTTGTTAAAAGACCAATTAGTCTTTTGCACTTGCCTAAAGAAGCAAGTAGCTGTAACAGAAGGAAGATTTATCTCTTCTTTCTTCTTCTCCTAGTAGTCTTCTTCTTAGCTGCCTTTTTCTTCCTTCCACCTCTCTTTTTTCTCTTAACCATTTTATTTTTTAAAAAAAATTTAATTATTAATTTTGAGGATAAATTCGACCTCCAATTTATCCAAATAAACCCGAAATTATTTTTTAATTTTTAATTTATTTTTATTATACACTACTTGTCAACATTTGTAACTGTGGAAAACTAATTATTTTTTCAAAATCTATGATTTTGCCAAAAATAATTATCCTAAACGTAGTGAAGGATCCCGTGGTATTCGTTCGAGATTCTTCGCCCGCCAGCTGGCGAGCTCAGAATGACAATAATATCATTTCCTTCTAATAATTTTACCCACTTTAGAAAAACGAAAGCGAGCTAAGGGACTTATTCGCCAAAATTTTTTCCAAGATCTGGCTCCTCGAATAAACTGAGTAGTTCTTTTATCTTTGTAATCCTTTATTTCTTGAGCCAAATCGTCTTTAACTAAATCAATAGCCGCTGGTAAAGACTCCTCTGTTTTAGCGGCTCGCAGAAGTTTACCATTAATATTTAAATTTACCTCCGCTCTAAAAATATCCCCTTGACGCTGGCCGCGAGTAATCTTACCAACTTCCACTCGCGCCTCAATTAATTCTGAGTTAAACTTTTTAAGAAATTTTTTCAAACCACCAATCTTCTCTTCAATATATTGCTTGATGCTGGGAGAAAGTTTTATATTTCTCCCCTTAACAATAATCCTCATGATTTTATTTTAACACAAAATAAAAAAACTACTAAACTTAAAATCCAAGATATTGAACTTCTTCTTCTAAATTTATTTTAAATTTTTCCTTAACTGATTTTTTAATTATTTGAATTAATTTAATAACATCGTTAGCTTTAGCCTGGCCAAGGTTAACAATGAAATTAGCATGCTTTTCAGAAATCATCGCCTGGCCAATTTTTTTTCCTTTTAAGCCACACTTCTCAATTAAATAGCCAGCACTTTGGCTGGGAGGATTTTTAAAGATACACCCAGCCGAAGGTTCCAGAGGAATATTTTCTACTCGAGTAGTTATCCGTTCATTTATTTTTCGTTTTATTTTTTTAGAATCACCCTTGGCTAATTTTAAAACTGCCGACAAAATAATTGGCCGAGTTTTTTCAGTTATATCTTTTAGGTGACTGTGGCGATAATCAAATTGCATCCAATCTTTATCAACAGTAATTATTTGACCTGTAGGCTTTAGCAAAGTGACCGTCTCTACTAAATCTCCAATTGAATTATCTCTTTGACTTCCCGCATTACCATAAAGAGCGCCGCCAACCGTTCCAGGAATCCCAGCCGCAAACTCTAGACCAGTTAAACTTTTCTCTATCGAAATTTCTACTAATTTTACTAATGAGGTGCCTGCCTCAGCAACAATTCGAGAATTTTCAACTTTTAATTTTACTAGGATTGGGGTGGTTTGGCCATTTTGAATTTTTATGACCATTCCATCAAATCCTTTATCATTAACTAAAAGATTACTGCCGCCGCCTAAAATAAAATAAGGCAGGCCTTTGTCTTGAGCAAACTTAACTGCCTCAATTAAATCTTTGGTAGTTTTAGTAATGAAAAAGTATCGAGCCGGCCCACCAATTTTGAAGGTAGTATATTTAGCTAAGGGGACGTTCTTGTGAATTTTGATGAAAATTGAAGGGGCTACCCTGACCATTTCGAGAAGCCTAGATGACAAAAGATAACAGCCACGGTGGAATACTAATAAAGAACTCTTTTGTCATCTCGGAGCAGCGGCTTAAATTATAAGTAGAAGATAAACCAAGTCACGGCCGCTGCGTCTTCGAGAAATGGTTAGGGTAGCCCCTCTTCTTAGAAAATTCCGTAGTAGCTGGAAAGCGTATCCTTGTTATTACAGCTTATCGAAACATCACAGCTGCCCCAGTTCGATACAAATCTCTTTCTAAAGAATTAATAATATAAACCATATCCCATTTTCGGCCACTGCTGGTAAATTCCTCGGCAGTCATATTTAACCAATGTTTAGTTCCATCAGCATTAACTTCATAAACCCGATAATCGTTATCAGCTCGAATTAACCAAGCTTCTTGATAACTAAGTAATTCTTCTGGACTAACTTCGATAATTGAGTCCCAGTTCAAGTGAGCATAAAAGTTGAAAATTTCAGCTCTTTGAATCCAACGCCGGTAGCCATCTTTAATAATGTAAACTTTATAATCTCCCCTAGCTCGAATTAAACTACCATCCGGATAGCTCTTTGAATAATTGAAAGCATTAGCCAAAGTGGCCCGCTCCTCTTCATCATTAATAACAACAATATCTGCTGAGCCAGCCAGATGAGCTGGGGCAACAAAAATAATTGTTTGACTATCAACTATATTAAAATCAGAAATTTCTGTTTGACCAAAAATAATTTGCTTAATAGTAGATAAATTTTCTCCTTTGATAGTTATTTCGAATCCGCCGCTTATTGAACCACTAGTTGGTGAAAGATTATTAATCACTATTGGATTAGTCGAGATGCTTGAGGCGGTAAAAGAAAAAGAAGTCAATGGCTCACCATTTCCAAAGCCAACTTTCTTATACTGATTAAAGGGGATAATTATCACCGACTTATTTAAACTGGTAAAATTAGGAACATGAATCATCCCCTGCTGATTTTCTAAGGGAATAAAACCAACTGTCGTTTGATTATTTTGGTCGGTGACAATATAAGGGACCCGGAAATCTCCTCGAGGAGTTAAGCCGTCAAAGATTAATTTAAAAGTATCTCTATCTGTTGGGACAACTGTCCCTTGCCTAAACCTATACCAGCGAGATGACCAATCTTTAATTGAACTACTACGAGAAACAATTAAATTAGGGAAGCCGCTATAACTAGCTGAATAATTGGTATGTAAGCGCTCGTAAGTTAGGTCCTCGTTAAGATAACAGTATTTATTTCCGGGAGCAATTTGACAATTATTTACATAATTAGCCACTGCCCAGTCAGCAAAAATATCAGAAAATGTTTGAGAGTATTCTAAATCAGCCAAGGCAGCATTGATGCTAGCGATACCTATTTTATCGTTCAAAATCATCCGGGTTAAGGTATCAAGACCGTAATGGTCAACTAAATAATGAAGAAATAAGTTAACTACTCCATAATCAGCTGTTCCATTTTTCCATTCGGTCAAAGAGTCAGAGGGGTAGTCTAAAAAAATATCAACCCGATCGACTAAATAACTATTAGGATAATCGTCGTCGTAGCCACAAACTGTCGGGGCGTACTCGGAACGGGCTTCGTTCAACCAAACCTCTTCTTCAAGGCCGTATAATTTAGTCTTTTGATAAAAAGTAATTAAATGCTGAAATTCGTGAGCTAAAAAAGCTTTATTTTTTGGACTAAAAATATTTAAAACATTAAGATAAAGCATTTCTCTCTGGTTAGAGGTAGGGATTTGCGACTTAGGATACTCGTCATTAGTATTGAAATAACCACCAGCTCCTTGGCTTAGCTCACTAATTAAAACAGTAATCCTTTTATCATTATCTATTCCCGGACTCCACTCTGAACCAAAAACAGCTCTCTCTTTAGGATAAATCACCTGGTCAAATTCATCAGCTAAATCTTCCAGGGCTTCTTTTAATAAACTTCTTTGGGTAATATTTAATCTATTCCAATAGTCATTCTCAACATAAAAATAAATATAGTCGCCAATCACCTTTAATCTAGCTGTTAGTTGAGTGCGATCAAAAGCATCGTAATAAGCATCAACATAAAAATTAACCTCTTCCTCTAAGGCAGCTGCTTGAGCACTAGCAACCCCAACAAAAAAAACCCCCACTAATATAATTAAAAATTGAAAATTATTAGGCTTGGGATGATTTGGCCAAATTGAAAATTTTCTCATATCATCTATCCCTTCCTTCAGTTAAAGTTTTGTTAAGTGCTTCAGAAGTTTTAAGTAATTTCAAATCAACTCCTAACTCATTTCCTTTTTGAATTAAAGCTCGGGTATCCTTGGGAATACATTTACCGCCGTAACCTCGATAACCTTTATGGAAAACTTCTAAATGAGTGGGGCCAACTCTTTTGTCAGCAGCAACACAATCTTTAACTCGATTATAATCAACGCCTAATTTTTGGCAAAGATCATATATTTGATTAGCGTAAACCACTTTGAGACCAAACCAACAGTTGCCAAAATATTTAGCCATCTCTGCTTCAGTAGCTGGAATAATTCTTTCAAAAGGGGCCAAGGGTAAAATTTGTAAAATATCTCTAGCCACATTATAACTCTTCCTAGTGTAGCCAACAATTTGCCTGTCAGGATATCTCATATCTTGGTCAGCACTCTCTTCAGTTAAAAACTCTGGATTAAATAAAATTTTATGTCGGGGGTATTTCTTTTGAAGCATTTCTGTTGTCCCTGGCAAAATAGTTGATTTAATAACGATAATTTTATTCCCTTTAATTAGTTTAAGGGCATCTCGCACATAGGACAAATCAAACCCCTTTTTTTCATCAAAAGGCGTCGGCAGGCAAATAAAAATAATCCCAGCTTGATTTATCTCCTTTATTGAACCAATTTTTTTATATTTATCGTAAAGCAATGGTTGGGGTAAAACTCTAGCTAAAGCTCCCCCAACCATACCTACGCCAATGATGCCTATTTTTTGTTTTTTCTTCATAGTATTATTCTTTATTACTTATTAATCTTTTAATTCCCTCTTTTAAATCAACCTTTGGTTCCCAGTTAAGGATTTTTTTTGCTTTAGAATTATCAGCTAAAGTAGCCTTGGCTTCTCCTGGCCGGGGCGGAATACGGACAGTCCGGCCGCCAATTATTTTAGCCAACTGATTAATGCTATAATTTCTGCCAGCCCCAATGTTAATAACTTCTCCATTAAATTTTCTTTTATATTTCATTGCTTTAATGTTTGCTTCAATCACGTCATCGATATAAGTAAAATCCCTTCTCTTTTTTCCATCTCCCACAATAGTTAGCGGCTTCTTCTGTTTCTTTTGCCTTAAAAATATAGGAATAACCGTGGCATAATCTCCTCGACTATCCGCCCGAGGTCCATAAACATTAAAATATCTTAGACTAACTGTATCCAAGCCATATAATTCGGAAAATAATTGGCAATAGATTTCACCAGTATATTTGCTAACCGCATAGGGATTTAAACAATGTGGTTTATCATCTTCTTTTAATGGTGGGTTATTAGTACCATAACAAGAGGAAGAGGCGCTGTAGATTAACCTTTTAACTCGGGCAGTTGAAGAAGCCAAAAGAACATTTAAGGTTCCACCAATATTATTCTCATTAGTTAGGTGAGGGTCAACAATGGAAGGTTGGATTCTAGGCAAAGCGGCTAGATGAAAAATAAAATCTTTCCCAACAAAATTTTTTTTAATCTGGGTTAAATTTCTAATGTCAGCTTGGATAAATTTAGCTTGATGATTTAAATTTCTTTTATAACCAGTAGAAAGATTATCAATAATCGTCACCTGATGACCGTCTTTGATTAATCTGTCTACTAAATGAGAGCCGATAAATCCTGCCCCTCCGGTAACTAATATTTTCATACTACTATTCTTCCTCCTCTAATGACTTTAAAAACTTCTCTGCTTCTGGGCTAAAATCAGGACTTAGCTCAACCGCTTTTTGAACGGCTGCCTTAGCTTTTTCTATTTGACCAATTTCTTTGTAAGCAGCGGCTAGTCTAGCATAAAGATTAGGATTATTGGGTTGTAATTTAATCATTTCTTCATAAAGAAAAGCAATTTTGGTGAAATCTTTTCTGATTAGATAAGGCCTAACTAATTTTTGTAAATTCTCCATCGAATAATAATTAAAACCTCTTTCTATTATTTTGTCAAATTCCTCTTCGGCTAAGTCGTCTTGTCCAGCAATGATATAGGCAGCGGCTAAATTCCAATGGGATTCTATCACTTTAGGATTAAGCTCGACTCCTTTTTTGAAATATTCGATACCTTCTTGATGCCTACCTTGAGAGACCACGGCCTGACCCATGACATAATAAATTTGCGGGCGAGTTGGACTCAGTTCTAAGGCTGTCTGGCCTAATTCAATGACTTTACTATAAAGAGAAGGATTAAAAGTGGCTGCCGCATTATAAAGAGTCATGGCAAACATATAATGTCGGGCATTTAAAGGAGCCAGCTGAAGATTTTTTTCAATTTCACTAACTGCATATTCAAAATTTTCTTTATTTTCTTTTTGAGTAAATTGGCCGCTTTGATAAGCTCGGATAACAATATTGACTAAATTATGTCTAGTCTCTGGTGCCTGATAAGTTTGGTAACTTAAGGATTCCTTAAATTCAGCCAGCGCTTCTTTATGCATATTACTATAAGAATAACTTAAGCCCTTAACACAATGAGTATTAGCCAAAGCTGGCTTGAGATTAAAAAAATAAATAGCCCAGATTAATATTAAAGCTAAAATAATAACAAGAAATGGCCTTGGCTGGCTACCAGCCCTAGTCTGATTTTGGCCAGTGGCTTTTTGTTTAGATGTTTCCTTACTTAAGGGAGTCGATAAATAAGCTAAGAAACCCAAAATTGAATAAAAAAGTATATAAGTGCCTAAAGTATCAAAAACAAAAATATTTTGGGCAAAATAAGCGGCTAAAAGAGCAATCAAAATAATAAATCCTATCTGACTGTAAGAAGTTAAGGGGGAATCGGTTTGTTGATTTTCCTGGGGATGCTTCTGCCTTTTTCGCCATAACCACATTCTAGACCATAAAACCCAGAAAGCTAGTCCCAGAATACCTAGATAAGTCACTAGACCAAAAACCCCACCGGTGACGGCTTGGTCAAAAACAATATTATGAGCCCGATCAAACCAAACTTGAGAACCAGGGTCTCGATAAATCAAAACTGGAAAATATTTATTAAAGGCAATATTAAAATTCTCATATCCATAACCCAGGAAAAATCTATCTTGCCAACCTTGCCAAGATGCCCGCCAACCTAAAAGTCGGGATTGGGTAGTCACATCGGTTGAAGAAATAGTCACCAAGCGCTTCAAAGTAGAGCTACGAAGTACCCAAGCCTGATCTCGACAGAGCCAAATAGTGGTAGCTAAAATAATTAAAACTAAAAGTAGACCGATAAAACCCAATTTAAGTTTTTTGTTTTTAGAAAAGATGACGCTTAAAATAGCTAAAAGCAATAAACCGCCAAAAAAACCTAACAAAGCTCCTCGTGTCTCTGTTTTAAAGAGGATATATGACTCAAACAGAAAAGCCGAAGCATAAAAAATCCGCCAACCAAGTTGTTTTTTATTAACCAAGAGAAATAAGCAAAGGAAAACATTTAATAATAGATAAGCAGCTAGAAAACTAGCATTACCAATAGTGCCCGTCAAGCGGCTGCCGCCAGCACTTTGTAGTAAAAAGCCCACTTCAAATTCTTGTCCTAAAGCATAAAAACTAACTAAGAGACTAACTAAAATAGAGATATCAAAAAATCTGAGCCATTCTTTTTTCTCTTTAAAAAGACTGCTGATTAAAATGAAAAAGATAAATAAATGATAAACGGTTAAAAGCCCTTCGCCTCTCTCAATATTGCCCCAAAAACTGCGGTAAAAATCAAGGCCAAAAACACTAACAAAAGTGATAATCAAAAAATAAATTAAGATAGCCCAAGTTAATTTAGAAAAACGCGGCCGATATTCAGGTCGATAAATAATAAATAAGATATAAAAAAATAGTGCTATCTCAATAAGGACCCGGAAAAAGAGTGTTTTAGGAGTAATATAAGGGAATAAAAATTTCCCCCAAACTAAAAAAGGAGCCAGTAAAACTAAGTAGAGGCAAGCATAGATAATCCATTTAAGAGTATCTGCTCTTATCATTTTTTCATTTTACTTGATTTATCTTGATTTATCAAGTTAAGCTGATAGAATAGAATTAATGCCTAATATAAAAAGAATCATCCTTTTGCTCGGCGATGTGGTTGTTTTATACTTATCCCTCTGGCTAACCCTCTTCATTCGCTACGGGGGTAATTTTGATTTGAGTCGCTGGCAACAACACCTCTGGCCCTTTACTATTATTTATTTCTTCTGGCTGATTGTCTTTTTTATTGCCGGGCTTTATGAATTGACCTTGGCCCGAAACAGTATTGACTTTTACTCTACTCTTTTACAAGGGTTAATAATTAATGCTAGCCTAGCCATTGCTTTCTTTTATTTCATTCCTTATTTCGGTATTACCCCTAAAACAAACTTATTCTTAAACTTAGTTATTTTCACTTTATTATTTTCTGGCTGGCGACATCTCTACAACCGTTTAATTAAAAGTCCGGCCTTAATCAATAATGTCTTGATTATAGGTAAAAATAAAGAAATTGACCAAATAATCCGAATTGTTAAGCACAATCCTCAATTAGGTTATCGACTAACTAAACAAATCAAACCAAAAGATATTCAAACGCCCTTTGATTTATTAGAAATGACTACTCAAAAAAGCATTAAAACAATTATCACCGCCATTGATCCTCACCAAGACTCGAGGCTAGTCCAAAGCTTATACCAATGCCTCCCCTTAAAAATCAGCTTTAGCGACTTACCTTCTTTTTATGAAAAAATATTAGGCAAGGTGCCTATCTCCAGTATTGGCGAAATATGGTTTTTAGAAAATTTAACTGAGAGTCAAAAAAATTTCTATGAGGCTTTAAAACGAATTTTAGATATGTTAGGAGCATTTGCTTTTGGAATAATTAGTTCAGTTTTCTACCCCTTAATTATTTTAGCTATAAAAATAGACAGTCGGGGGCCTATTTTTTACAAACAAAGAAGAATTGGCCAGGATGGTCAAATTTTTAATGTGGTTAAATTCCGTTCGATGACAATGGATGCAGAAAAAAATGGCGCTCAATGGGCTGACCAACAAGACCACCGGATTACTAAAGTAGGCAAATTTATGAGAAAAATCCGTGTAGATGAGCTTCCTCAACTTTGGAATATTTTTATTGGTCAGATGAGCTTTATCGGGCCCCGGCCAGAAAGAATAGAATTTGTTCAAAGATTAGAAAAGAAAATCCCTTATTATCAAATCCGCCATATTGTTAAACCAGGATTGACTGGCTGGGCCCAGGTTAATTTCCACTACGGTGCTTCAGTCCAAGACAGTATTGAAAAACTTCAATATGAGCTCTATTATATCAAACACCGTTCGTTTATTCTAGACTTAAGTATCTTGCTAAGAACAATCAAAATTATTTTAAAAGGAGGCGGTAGATGAATATGAAAAAAATATTAATTGCCGGCGGAGCTGGCTTCATTGGCTACTTCACTACTAAAGAATTACTTCAAGATGGCCATCAGGTAATAATCTACGATAATTTTTCAAACTATATCCCTCCCCAAGAGGGCCATTATCCTTTCTATCTGCAAAAACGATTAAAGGATATCCAAAATGAGGTTGAACTGGTGCGGGGCGATGTTCGAGATAAAACACTTTTAGCTAAAACAATCAAACAAACAAAACCAGAAGTTGTCATTAATCTAGTAGCTATTCCTATAGCCAAAGCTTCTAATCTATTTTTTGAAGATGCTCTTCAAATAAATCTTAATGGCCATATAGCGCTTTTAGGAGCAATGCGAACAGTTGATTCGGTTCAAAGGTTTATTTACACTTCCTCAAGCTTTGTCTACGGCCATTTCCAATATGAGCCGGCTAACGAAAATCATCCCACTCAGCCGATTGATATCTATGGGGGGACCAAATTATCTTGCGAAATTTTAACCAAAAGTTACAGTGAAAGATTTGGCGTTGAATACACCATTATTAGACCATCAGCTGTTTATGGTCCGACTGATGCTAATCGTCGGGTGAGCCAAATTTTTGTTGAAAAAGCCCTAACTGGTCAACCATTAACTTTGCATAACGGTGGTAAAGATAAAGTTGATTTCACCTATGTCGCTGATGCGGCTCAGGGTCTTGCCTTAGCTGCTCTTTCCCCTCAAGCTAAAAATGAAACTTTTAATATCACGGCTGGTCGAGGCAGAAGCGCTGAAGAATTTGCCCAGATATTAAACAAACTTATCCCTGGTGGAATTAAAACAGTTATCCAACCAACTGATGAGAAAAGGCCTCTCAGGGGTTCTTTAGATATCACTAAAGCAAAAAAATTACTCGGTTATCAACCAAAATATCAATTAGAAAAAGGACTCAAAGAATATGTTGAGTATATCCTTTCTACCGGTTTATTTAAAAAATGAAAATTCCTCTATCAAAACCATACTTTGACAAAAGAGAACTAGAGATGGTTAAAAAAGTACTTGACTCTGGCTGGCTAACTCATGGACCTAAAAATCAAGAGTTTGAAGAAAAATTTGCTAAATATATTGGAACTAAATATGCGGTCAGTTTAAATTCTTGTGCTTCGGCCCTTTTCTCAGTAATTAAAGTCCTTGAGATAACTGGAGAGGTTATTCTGCCCAGTTTTACTTTTGCTGCTTCGGCTAATGCGATTGTTACGGCTGGGGCTAAGCCAGTCTTTACCGATATTGATTATCAAACTGGCAATATTGACCCAAAAGACCTATCAAGAAGAATCACTAGAAAGACGGAAGCAATTATGCCAGTTCATTTTGCTGGACAAAGTTGTCAGATGGATAAGATTATGACTTTAGCTAAAAAATATAAGCTTTGGGTTATTGAAGATTCGGCAGAAGCGATTGGGGCAAAATTTAAAAATAAAAAAACTGGCTCTTTTGGGATTGGCTGTTTTTCTTTTTTCCCAACCAAAAATATCACTACTGGCGAAGGAGGCATGGTCACTACCAATAACAAAAATTTAGCTCAGCAAATCAAACTTTTAGCTGGCCATGGCATAGCCAAAAGTACTAGCCAAAGAATAAAAACTGAGAAATCGTGGTATCGAGCAGCGGTTTTGCCTGGCTATAATTTCCGAATGAGTAACATTTTGGCGGCTATCGGAGTTGCCCAATTGAAAAAAATAGATAAGATGAATTCACTTAGAAGAAAACAGGCTAACTACCTTAATAAACATTTTAAAAAACTAAATCAAATTGACTTACCCAGAGAAACGCCTAGAACAAAACATGTCTATCAAATGTATACTATTAAAATAAAGCCAGGCCAACGGGACTTACTGATTAGAAAGCTAAAAGAAAAAGGGATTGAGGCATCAGTTCATTTTGACCCACCAGTTCATCTCCAACCCTATTATAAAAAAACCTATGGTTATCAGGTTGGTGACTTACCCATCACTGAAAAAGTAGCTAAGTCAATTATTACCTTACCAATGTTCCCCCAAATGACTAGACAACAACTAAATTTTATAATACTTAATATCAAAAAAATTTTAAAAGAAATTAATTAACTATAAAAATTAATGATATAATTTTTAAGCTAATTATTTTCTAAAAAATTATGAAAGAGTATCAATTGCCTTATATAGTTGTCTTTATCCCCGCCTATAACGAAGAAGATTCTATTGGCCAAGTTATTAAAGATATTAATAAAAGGTATGTCGGCCACAAAGAGAAAGATTATGTTTTAGATGTGATTGTCATTGATGACGGCTCCAAAGATAGAACTGCCCGGCTGGCTAAACGGGCTGGCGTAAAAAAAATTGTCAGCCATCCCTACAATCGAGGTCTGGGAGCAGCTACCAGGACTGGTCTCCGAGCCACCCAGGAAATGGGGGCTGATATTGCCGTTAAAATTGATGCCGATGGACAAAACCCACCGACAGAAATTGAAAAAATAGTTCGGCCAATTTTAGAAGATAAAGCTGACTGCGTTTTTGGCTCTCGACTGATGGGCGGTTTAAAATATAAAATGCCCCTTTATCGCGACTGGGGCAATAAATTTTTTGCCTGGCTAGTCTCTAAAATTACTGGCTTAAAAATAACTGATGCCACTACTGGCTTAATGGCCTTTCATAAAAGATATTTGGAAATTTTTAATATCATCAAGGACTATAACGAAACTCAACAACTGATTATTGATTCTTGGGGAAAACATATGAGAGTGATGGAAGTTTCTACTCTTTTTCATCCAAGAGCTTCTGGCAAATCATTTATTAAAATGGGCTTTAAATATCCCAGCATTGTTATCCCAACGATGCTTCGCATGTACATTCACTTTAAGCCTCTCCGCTTTTTCTTAGCTACTGGACTTATTTTTATAATTCTTGGTATTGGCGTTGCCTTGTATATATTGAATTACGGAGAAACTTTTTTTGGTGATGCTACCGTAGCCATATTAATTCTTTTGGGTTTCCAAATTATCTTCTTTGGTTTGCTAGCTGACCAAATCAGCTATCGGCGAAAATAATGAAAGTTTTATTAATCAATCCATCACTTGTTGAAGCCGAGGTAGGTCATTATAAAAAGACAATAGAAAAAACCAGAGGCGTTTATCCGCCTCTGGGTTTAGCTTATGTAGCAGCCGTCTTAAAACAAAAGAATCATTCATTGAAAATAATTGACTGTGATACTGAAAAAGATTATTTAGAAAAAATTAAAATAACTTACCAAACTTTTAAACCTGGTTTAGTCGGCTTTTATGCGATGACTTGGACCTACCGGCAAGCCAAAAGCCTAGCCAGAGAAATTAAGAACCTCAATCCCCAAACAAAAACAGTTGTTGGCGGCCCCCAGGTAACCACTTTCCCTAAATTCTCAATTGATTGTCCAGAATTTGATTTTGGAGTCATCAGCGAAGGCGAGATAACAGCCCAAGAATTAGTTGAAGCATTAGAAAGGAATTCCCCCTTAGACCAAATCAAGGGACTAGTTTACAAAAATCAACAAGGTGTCCAGATTAATCCAGCTCGTCCTTTAATCGAAAATCTCAACTCAATCCCCTTACCAGCTAGAGATCTTTTACCCATGGAAAAATACTTTGATGTCCTTACTAGAAAGAAAAGATTTGCCACTTTGATTGCTAGCCGAGGCTGTCCTTTTAACTGCAGTTTTTGCGACCGAGACAATCGGATGGGTAAAAAATGGCGAGCTCGCTCTCCAGAAAATATTGTTGAGGAAATCAAAACAATTCAAGAAGAATACGGCATTGATGAATTTATGTTCTTTGATGATAACTTTACCATAGATAAAGACTGGATTTATCAACTTTGCCGACTGATTGAAAAAAATAACCTTAAAATTCTCTGGGAATGTCGCACCCGAGTGGATTTGGTTAATAAATTAATGCTGCAAATGATGAAAAAAGCCGGTTGCTACAGAATCCGCTTTGGTTTTGAGGCAGGTGATAATCAAATCCTTAAATTGCTAAAAAAAGGCATCACCGTAGAACAATCGTTGGCCTGCGCTAAACTCTGTAAAGAAGTAGGTATGGAAATGTTTGGCTACTTTATGATGGGCTCACCCTACGAAACGCCAGCCACTCTTAAAAAGACACTCAATTTAGCTTTAAAAATTAACTCTGATTTTGCTTTATTTAGCAAGACTACTTTAATCCCCAATACAGAATTATTTGATTGGGCAAGAGATAATAACTATATCAGCGAAAATTACTGGGAAAAATATCTTTTAGGCCAGGAAACCAATGGCGCTCCCGCTTTATCAACTAAACAATTGCCTGAAGAATATGTAGATAAGTATATCTCTTTGGCTAATAGAAAATTTTATCTTCGGCTAAAATATTTATTAAAACGAATCTTGGCCATCAGGAGCTGGCAACAATTTTCTAATCAAATTAAAATAGCTAAAGGATTATTATGAATAAAATCTTTAGAAAAATTAAATATCTTATTAAATATCCATTAAGTCAAATAAGTTCCCAAACAGAAATCGGTCAAGGAACAAAAATTAAACCCTTTGTTTATATTTCTGGCCAAGTTAAGATTGGTAAAAATTGCCAAATAGGTCCCTTCACTCGGATAAGAGAGATGACTGAATTAAAAAATAATGTTCGGATAGGTCATTTTGTAGAAATTAAAAATAGCCTTATCAATGAAGGAACAAAAATATCTCATCAGGCTTATATTGGAGACGCCCGAGTTGGAAAAAATGTTAACATTGGCGCCGGAGTAATTACTTGTAATTATGATGGCCAAAAGAAACATAAAACTATCATTGAAGACAATGCTTTTATCGGAACAAATAATAGTTTAGTTGCCCCGGTAAAAATAGGAAAAGATGCTTATACGGCCGCGGGCTCAGTAATTACCGAAGATGTGCCCAGTTATGCTCTGGCTATTGGCCGAGCCAGACAAGTCAATAAATTGGAATGGGTTAAAAAAAGAAAGTTAAAAAAGAGATAACCTCAATAGTAGAAAATTACTTTGATGAACCATTTAATTATCAGAAAAAGAAAAATCAAGGATTTTCCTTGGTTAATAAAAATTACCAAAGATTCTTTCCCTTTTTGGGTTAAACATGCCCCCTACTTCTTATTTAGGGCTATGGTAGCTGAAAAAAATTCTCAAACAATTGGCTTCGTCAGTATCTCTACTAACCAAGAGGCAGGTAAAATAGATTTAATAGCCGTAGATAAAAACCATCGCGGACAGAATATAGGAGAAGAATTACTAAAAAAAGCTCTTGATTATTTCAAAATAAAAAAGAAAAAATATTGTTTAAGCAAAGTTCGAGTAAATAATCCCCGGGCTTTACACTTCTATAAAGAAAATGGTTTTCAAGTCCAAAAAATATTAAAAAGGCCTCTCTTAGGAGATGTTTTTTTAGTAAAAAAAGAGCTAACATGAAAAAAAATATCCCAATAGGCGTATTGGATAAAAAATATACCTTAGGCAGAAAACATAAAAAATCCTTGCGATATAGATTAGAAAGACGAACTCATGAAGTCATTCAAGCTATTCACCAGCTCCATCCTCAAAATATAAAATCTATTCTTGATGTTGGCACTGCTGAAGGCCTTATGCTTAGTTCAATCAAAAAAAAGTTTCCCCAAGCAGAATGTATTGGCTTGGAATATTCTCGGGAATTAATTAATATGAATCAAGATAAGAATATTAAAATTATTCAAGGTGATGCCCAAAATTTACCATTTAAAGATAATTCTTTTGACATAGCCATAGCCACCGCCCTCATCGAACACCTCTCAGAGCCGTTTAAAATGTTAACTGAAACCTATCGAGTTCTTAAAAAAGACGGCCTAGTTATAATAACTACCCCTGACCCATTCTTTGACAAAATAGCTGAATTGATCAGCCGAGAAGAATCACATCATTTAGAAAGATTTGATTTACCAAAATTAAAAAATTATTTTGGTAAAGCAAATTTTCAAATTCTCCAGACAGAAAAGTTTATGATGTCGCCAATCGGTTTTCCAGCCGAATTAAAAATTGAAAAATTAATAAAATTTCTCAAATTGGACTTTATATTATTAAATCAATTAATAGTTGGCAAAAAATGAAATTTTTAAAAAAATATTCTTTTTTAATCGGTTTAATTATATTCTTATTAATAATTACCAGATTAGATTTCTTGAAATTAATCGATATTTTAAGTAAAACAAATTATCTCTATTTAATCTTAGCCTCTTTATTGGCTTTTCCTCTGCTTATCGCTAAGGCCTATCGCTGGAATTATTTAAAGAAAAAACAAAAAATTTACTATAGCCTCAAAGAATCTACTTTAATGTACGGCACTGGCTCTTATCTAGGTATTATCACTCCCGGTCGCTTAGGTGATTTAAGTAAAATAATTTATCTAAAAAATGACAATTATTCGACGGGGAAGTCGTCGGTCAGCGTCATCGTCGATAGATTATTTGATTTATTCTTTCTATTTATCATCGGCTATTTAGGAATGTTTTTCTTTGTTTCCTTTTTTAAAGAAGCTATCCTAATAATAACCCTCATAATAATCTTAACTCTTTGCTTAGCAGCCGTTATCCTAAAAAATCATTCAATTCGATCTTATCTTAAAAAAATATTTAACTTTGTGATACCTGTTAAATATCAAAAATCTTGGAAACTGAATTTCCAAGATTTTATCAACAATCTTAAAATTTATAAACCATCAAATTATTTATTTGCTTTGCTAATTACCGCTATTTCCTGGCTGATTCACTACGGCCAAGCATTTCTTTTAGCTAAGGGCCTTGACATCGTTAATATCTCTTTTTTTTATTTAGCTATTGCGGTAACTATATCTGGCCTACTTACTCTTTTGCCAATTTCCATTGCTGGTATTGGTACTAGAGATGCCACTCTAATCTTACTCTTTTCTTTCTTTCAAATCTCTCCAGAGACAACTATAAGTTTTTCCACATTAATTCTTTTAATGACAATTTTGATGGCCTTAATTGGATTAG
>CAYFWT010000021.1:0-59136 GCA_964346955.1 uncultured Candidatus Saccharibacteria bacterium | reverse complement strand
TTTATCTTTTGATGAATTTATTAGAACCACCGAAAAGAGACATATTCAAGGCTCTCAAAAATTATGGTTAGCTTGTCAGCAGGAGGATATTTATAAAAAGAAATATCAAGGCCTTTATTGCGTTGGCTGTGAAATGTTTTACAAGGAAAAAGAACTGGAAAATGGTCTTTGCCCTGACCACAAAACCAAACCAGATTTAGTCGAAGAAGAAAATTATTTTTTCCGTTTATCTAAATACCAAAAAAAGCTAGAAAAGATTATTAGCTCAGATCAACTAAAAATAATTCCTCAAAGCAGAAAAAACGAGACCCTTAGTTTTATTAGGTCTGGTTTAGAAGATTTTAGTATTTCCCGCTCTGCCGAACGGGCTGAAGGTTGGGGGGTGCCTGTACCCCATGACTCTTCTCAAATTATGTATGTTTGGTTTGATGCCTTGGCCAACTATCTTACTGCCTTAGATTATACCAAAAATAAATCAGAGAAATTTCAAAAATATTGGCCGGCTGATTTGCATTGTATTGGAAAGGGTATTTTACGCTTCCACGCCATTTACTGGCCAGCTATGCTTTTGTCAGCCAAATTACCTTTGCCCAAGAAGATATTCGTCCACGGCTATTTGACTATTGAAGGACAAAAAATATCCAAATCATTGGGTAATATTGTTGACCCTTTTGAATTGGTTAAAAAATATGGTATTGATCCAGTTCGCTATTATCTTTTGCGAGAATTTGCCAGCACCGAAGACGGTGATTTTTCTATTAAGCGATTTGAAGAGCGCTACAATGCTGACTTGGCCAATGGCTTAGGTAATTTAGTTAGTCGGGCCCTGACTTTATTAGAGAAAACCAATGTCAGGCTGAACCTAAGTGAAGAATCCCGTCCCAAAGGCCAATTAGTTGGAAAGATTAAATTAGCCCAAAATAATTACCAAAAAGCTCTAGAGGAAATTAAATTCCACGAGGCCCTCGAATCAGTCTGGCAACTAATTAGTTTTTGCGATGAATTTATTGAAAAGAATAAGCCCTGGCAGTTAATCAACACTAACCAAACTGAATTCAAAGAGGTCTTATCAGAACTTTTAATTTCCTTAAAAGAAATCGCTTCTTTACTTGAGCCGTTTTTACCCACTACTTCAGAAAAAATTTTAGCTCAAATCAAGCAAAACAAAAAAACCGAGACTTTATTCCCTCGGTTGTAGTCTTTAACTGTAGTGATAAATCAGTCTATCAGCCAGCTCTTCGGCTGATTTTTATTTTTTTGTCTCTTTTTGATATTCAAAGTAGGAATAGACGATTGTATAGATAGCCACGGAAATGATAGGTACCAGAACAAAAAATAAGGCATATTTTTGAAACAATATTCCCAAAAGAGCAATTATCCCAGCTATCTTAAATAGCTTGCCGCCAATTTTATGGGTTTTATCCCAGACTTTTTCACTGCTTAAAGTCCAAGGAGTTCTAATACCAATAAACCAATTTCTTTTAGCATTTTCCACTAAAATGCCCGCGTAATAAAAGAGGATTCCCAAAGCCGGTATCAAAAATTGACCCATATCGAATCTAATTCCAATATTCCAGGAAATAGTTAAAAGATAAATATAAAACAAAAAGACAATTATTAGGACAATAAACCCGTCAAAATACTTTCTGAATTTTTCAATATTTTTTTTCAAAGGGTCTATTTTGGGGATTAAAATGAAAAGCAATAACAAACCAAGAGAAACAAAAGGCATCAAAAAAATGCCCCAAAATTTTGACATATAACCATCAACTTGTCCTTGAGCATTCCAATGAGAAGCCACCCTCTCTGGCATTTGAGGATAAAAATAGATACCAATGGCAAAAGAAAGTAGAATTATCCCCAAAACAATTATTTCACTTTTTCTCATGATTAATTCCTTTTAGGTTATTGATATTATTTGGATAACATATTATAACACATTTTTCTACTTGAAAATAGCCCTTGAATGGGCTATCATTTGATTATGACTAAGCCTCTTTTAGTTGATACCCATGCCCATGTTAATTTCAGTGCCTATAAGAAGGATGGACCCAAGGTGATGAATCAGGCTCTTGAGAGTGGCGTTTGGCTAATTAATGTGGGCGCTCAATATAGTAGTAGTCGGCGAGCGGTCCAATATACTAAAAAATATGAGCAAGGTGTTTATGCAGCAGTCGGCTTGCATCCCAGCCATGTTAAAAGAAACGGTCATGGACCAGCTCAACAAGAAGAAGATAGGGAATTTGAAGAATTTGATAGAAAAAAATACGAAAATTTATTAAAGAATCCTAAGGTGGTAGCCATGGGAGAAATCGGCTTGGAGTACAATGATGAAATTAACGAAGAGATAAAGGATAAGCAGAAAAGGGTTTTATTAGAACAGTTGGAATTAGCTCAACAATTAGGCAAGCCGATTATTTTCCATTGTCGTAAAGCTTACGATGATTTGATAGGGCTTTTGACTATCTTTAACGCTGGTTGTGCTAGTTGTCCTTTTGCTTGCCCCGGAGCAGGTAGCGCCCAACTTAAAGGAGTAGTTCATTGTTTTATGGGGCGGTGGTCACAGGCAGAAAAGCTTTTGGAAATGGATTTTTATTTTGGTTTCAATGGGTTGATTACTTATGCTCGAGACTACGATAAGGTTATTGAAAAATTACCTCTAGAGAAGATATTATTAGAAACCGATTGTCCTTATTTAACCCCGGCCCCCCATCGGGACGAAAGAAATGAGCCCCTCTATGTTAAATACGTGGCAGAAAAAGTCGCTCAGCTTAAAAAAGTCAAATTTAGCGAAGTAGCTAAACAAACAACTAAAAATGCCCGAGAGTTGTTTAATATTTAAAAATTGAAAATTCATTTATGAAGTACCATCCCCAAAAAATAGAGAAAAAATGGCAAGAGAAATGGCAAAAACAGAATCTTTATCAGGCCAAGGATTTTTCTAAAAAGCCCAAGAAATATATTATGGTGGAATTTCCCTATCCTTCGGGTGAGGGTCTCCATGTTGGCCATGTCAGAAGTTACACTGCCCTCGATGCTTTAACCCGCAAAAAAAGAATGGAAGGTTACAATGTTCTTTACCCGATGGGCTGGGATGCTTTTGGTTTGCCCACGGAAAATTATGCTATTAGAACTGGTATTCATCCTGCTAAAGTTACTGAAACAAATATTAAGGTTTTCAAAAAACAGATGAACTCTCTTGGTCTTTCTTTTGATTGGTCAAGAGAAATTAATACTACAGACCCCAAATATTATAAATGGAGTCAATGGATTTTTCTTCAATTTTTTAAAAAAGGCTTAGCTTATCAGGCTGAGATGCCCATTAACTGGTGCCCTAGCTGTAAAATTGGTTTAGCTAATGAGGAAGTCATTGCTGGAAAATGCGAGCGCTGTGGTGCCCAAACAGAAAAAAAATTACTTAAACAATGGCTACTCAAGATTACTGAATATGCCGACCGCTTAATTGATGATTTAGAAAAGGTTGATTACTTAGAAAAAATCAAAACCCAACAGATTAACTGGATTGGTCGAAGTTATGGCACAGAGATTGATTTTTCCGTAGTTGGTTCAAAAGACGTTATCAGAGTTTTTACTACTCGGACTGATACCCTTTTTGGAGTGACTGCTTTAGTCATTGCCCCAGAGCATCCCTTATTAGAGAGATTGACTACTCCTGAAAATAAAAAAAAGGTTCAAGAATATGTTTTAGCCGCCAAAAAGAAGAGCGAATTTGAAAGAACCCAATTAGAAAAAGAAAAAACTGGTGTTTTTCTGGGTTCTTATTGTCTTAACCCTATTAATTCAGAAAAAATACCTATTTGGATCAGTGATTATGTAATCGCCACCTACGGTGGTGGGGCAGTCATGATTGTGCCAGCTCATGATAAACGGGATTATCAATTTGCTAAAAAATATGGCTTAGAGATTCGAGAAGTAGTGGCCGGCGGCAATATTTCCAAAGAGGCTTATGTTGATTATGGCAAATTGGTTAATTCCGGCCAGTTTAACGGCTTGTCATCTAGTGAAGCCATTAAAAAAATTACTGATTGGTTGATTAAAAATAAGGGTGGCCGAAGAACAGTTCAGTATAAACTGCGGGATTGGATATTTTCCAGGCAGCATTATTGGGGTGAACCAATTCCCATTATCCATTGTGAAAAATGTGGGGCGGTCGCCGTACCAGAAAAAGATTTACCAGTGAAGTTACCCTATGTGAAGAAATATCAGCCTACTGACACTGGCCAGTCACCTTTGGCGGCGATTAAAAGCTGGCTTAAGGTTAAATGCCCTCAATGTAATAGTCCAGCTCAAAGAGAAACCGATACCATGCCTAACTGGGCTGGCTCCTCTTGGTATTTTTTAAGATATCTTGACCCTAATAATGATAAAAAATTTGCTGATTTTAAAAAATTAAAATACTGGCTGCCAGTTGATTTATATAATGGAGGCATGGAACATACCACTCTTCATTTACTTTATTCTCGCTTTTGGCATAAGTTTTTATACGACCTTAAATTAGTGCCAACTGCCGAACCCTATCAACGGCGCTATTCCCACGGCGTAGTTTTAGCTGAGGATGGTCGTAAGATGAGCAAAAGTTTTAATAATGTTATTGTTCCAGATGATGTGATTAAAGAGTATAGTGCCGATACCTTGCGAGTTTACGAAATGTTTATGGGCCCCTTTGGTCAAACAATTAATTGGAGCACCAAAGGAGTCCAAGGTTGTTATCGCTTCCTTAATCGAGTTTGGCAATTATTTAATCAGTCAAAGAAGATAGGTAAAAAGACTGACCAAGAATTATTATCTAAATTACATCAGTTGATTAAAAAGGTTGGTGATGATTTAGAATCAATGAAATTCAATACGGCCATCGCTGCCTTTATGGAGTTCTCCAATTATTGGGCAGAAGATAAGCGGGCCTTATCTAAGGGTGAAGCAGAAATTTTCTTGCGGCTGTTAGCTCCTTTTGCTCCTCATATTTCAGAGGAGCTTTGGGATAAATTTGGTCACCACAAAAGTATCTTTTTAGAAAAATGGCCTCAATATGATGAGAAGTTAATTGAAGAAGAGACCTGGCAACTGGTCATCCAGATTAATGGTAAGGTGCGGGATAAAATAGAGGTTTCAAAAAGCGCCTCGGAGAAAGAGATTAAAGAGCTGGCTCTCTCTCAAGAGAAAGTTAAAAAATGGTTAGGTAATCAACAACCCAAAAAGGTTATTTATATCCCTAATCGGTTAATTAATTTAGTGATATAAAAAGCCGGTTTTTGTTTGCCTTGACTCTTGTTTTTTGAAAAGATAAATGGAAATTATTAAAGTTAATTTATTTGATAAAAGGGAGTTGGATCCCGAAATTATTCAGAAAGCGGTGACGATTATTCAAAGAGGCGGCAGTATTGTTTATCCTACTGATACAGTTTATGGCTTAGGGGTTGACGCCTTAAAAATTGATTGTATTGAGCGGCTTTTTAGAATTAAAAAACGGCCAGAAACAAAACCAGTCCCTGTAATGATTACTGATATTGAAATGGCTAAAAAATTAGCTTTTGTTGATAGAAAAATAGAGAGAGTTTTAGAGGCAGCTTGGCCTGGAGCAATTACCGTGGTTTTAGAAAAAAGGCCAATTGTCCCAGATATTCTAACCGCTGGAAAAAAAACCATTGGCCTAAGAGTTCCTGATTGTTGGTTTACCCAAATTTTGATGGAAAACTTGAAACAACCAATTACCACCACTTCAGCTAATTTCTCTGGTGGTCCTCCCTTAATTTCTTCAGCCGAAGTGATTAAGATTTTTGAAAAGGCTTACCCCAGGCCAGATTTAATCTTAGAGGCTGGTCGATTACCAGCTAGTCCTCCTTCGACTGTTTTGGATTTAACCGGCCCTCAGCCAAAAATTTTACGGGTAGGACCAGTTAGCAAAGAAGAACTCTTAAAATTTCTTAGATAATGGATTTTTATTTATTCCATTTTTTAAATCAATGGGCAGGTCAATGGCTCTATTTAGATATCTTAGCTATCTTTTTGGCTAAATATCTGGGTTATCTTTTGGTTGGTATTTTGCTGACTTGGCTTATCTGGGACTTTTTATTTAGAAAGGAGAGATATCAAAAAACGATTAAAATAATTAGTTTATCGTTAGGGGCAGCTCTTTTCAGCCGGCTAATTATTACCGAATTAATTCGTTGGCTTTATTATCGGCCGCGTCCTTTTGTAAGCAATCAAGTTAATCAATTGATTAGTCATTCAGCTAGTGGTTCTTTTCCTTCTGGTCACGGAGCTTTTTTCTTCGCCTTAAGTACGGTCATTTATTTTTATAACAAAAAAGCTGGCCTCTTATTTTTCTTAGCCAGCTTTTTGATTGGCCTAGCCAGAATTTTTGTTGGCCTCCATTATCCTTCAGATATTTTAGCTGGCGCCCTTATTGGTATTTTCTTTTGTTGGCTAGGCAATAAATTATTTTTTAAAAAACAAAAGGATAGCCATTGGCTATCCTCTAATGAGCAGAAATAGGCCTTTCCTATACAGGAAGAGCAAGAATATTTAAGGATAATGCTCCTTGCCAGCTCATGGCTAACCCCCTCTTTTATTGCTGAGATTCTTCTCAGCACCATTTGTCTCTTCAGACGCTCCTTTTCGAGGACGACCTACAGCAGCCCCAATACAAGGGTGAGAACTAGGCAGATCTTGCTCGCTTTCCTTCTTGCCATTATCTTTTGCCTCTTCTTCCATAATTGATCCTCCTTCCATTGTTATTTTAAGATACGAATTAAGGTACTAATTATTTAGAAATTCCTAAGTTAAAAATTAATGGCTTAGGATTTTTTGTTTGCCTTTTTAAAGACGATAGACAATATTAAATTAAATCCAAAGAAAAAGCAAGACTGAGAATCATAAGGAGATATTATCTACATAAAACCAAGACGATGTTATCGCTATCGTAACCATTAATTCCGGAGCCATTCGGTCCTCCAGAATGGATGGTTCGGGTCATCGTCCCATTGGGAATTCCTTCACAGCCGAGTACCCCGCTATTACATCTATAATCCGGATCAAAAATATAACGATTCCCCCAGGGGTCTTCAGGGACTTTCGGGATATAAGGGCCATTCCAATCAGGGAATCCTCCGTCAGTGCATTCAAGACCAGCTCGGCAGGTGTCTAGATAGAGTTCTGGGTTCTGGACACAAGGTGAAGGAGAAAGATGGCGGGGATGCTGTCCGGTATCGTCATATAAAAGTTCAATGGCCAAATAAAATTGACTGAGCTCTGCCTGGGTGGAGGCAATTCTTGCTTTCTCTCGAGCGCTATTAAGGCTAACTAAAATAATAGAGGCGACTAATCCAATAATGGCAATAACCACTAATAGTTCGATAAGAGTAAAGCCTTTATTGCTTTTCATTAACCCTCCTCTGTGATTTATTAAAAAAATGGTGCCGGAGGAGGGAGTCCAACCCTCACGGACTTTCGTCCACAGCATTTTGAGTGCTGCGTGTCTAGCAAATTCCACCACTCCGGCTTAATAATATTTTCTCCTAAAAACCCCCTTGTTGTCAATTAAAAAATAGAGTATAATTAGAGTAATGGCTCGAATAATTAGTTTAGTTAATCAAAAAGGCGGGGTGGGAAAGACTACCACGGCCATTAATTTGCTAAGTTATTTAGCCGCCATGGGTAAATATGTACTTTTGGTCGATATCGATCCTCAAGCCAATGCTACTTCAGGAATTGGCGTAGATCCCCATAAAGTTTCTTTGAATTTATATCATTCTTTGATTGGTGGTCTTTTGCCAGAGGAGGTTATCCGCCAAACTGGTCTTTTCGGCTATGATATTATGCCGGCTGCCCCGGATTTAGCTGGGGCAACTGTCGAGTTAGTCACTTTATCTAATCGAGAATTCAAACTTCACGAATTGCTCCGCCGGGTGAGGACCAATTACGATTATGTCCTTGTTGATTGCCCGCCTAGTTTAGGTCTTTTAACGATTAATGGACTGGTGGCGGCTGATGAAGTAATTATTCCAGTGCAGTGTGAATATTATGCTTTGGAAGGCCTGGGCCAGCTTTTAAAAACTATTGAATTGGTTCGTGATAATTTAGATAGGCCTTTGAAGATTAAAGGAGCATTATTAACTATGTACGATCGCCGCAATAAACTTTCTCGACAGGTTAAAAAAGAAATGGAGAGAAATTTTGCTGGCTATGTTTTTGAGACAATCGTTCCCCGGTGCATTAAATTAGCTGAGTCACCTTCCTTTGGTCAGGCGATTATTCAGTATGATCCCCACTCCAGAGGAGCTAGGGCTTATCGGCAATTAGCTCAAGAAATCGTCTCTTTAGATAAATGACTATTTTGTTCAAATCTATGATTTGACTACAAAATAGTCATCCTGAGGGAGCGATAGCGACCGAAGGATCCCGTAGGACATTCACGAGATTCTTCGCTTCACTTCGTTTCGCTCAGCATGACAGGGAATCTATGAAACAATCTTTAGGCAGAGGCCTTCAATCACTTATTCCTAAAAAACAATCTAAAATAACTAGCTTGGTCAAAGGTCAGACCAACAGAGAAAGTTGGCTTAAGCCAAAAAAGGAGAGTATTTTTAATGTAGAAGTTGATAAGATTAAGCCTAATCCCCATCAGCCGCGTCAAAAATTATCCGATGAGAACCTAAAAGAGTTGGCTAATTCCATTAGAGAACATGGCATTCTCCAGCCATTGATTGTGACCAAAATCGAAAAACCTACCGAGCGCGGTCAGCAGGTAGAATATGAGTTAGTGGCTGGCCAACGGCGATGGCGAGCTGCCCGGTTGGCTGGCTTGCCTCACGTGCCGGTAGTTATCAGGGATAGTTCTGCCCATGAAAAATTAGAGATAGCTTTAGTGGAAAATCTTCAACGAGAAGATCTTAATCCTATAGAGAGGGCTCAGGCTTTTAGGCAGCTTCAGGATGAGTTTAAGTTAAAGCATGCAGAAATTGCTAAAAAAGTAGGCAAAAAGCGGACAACCATAACCAACACTCTTCGACTTTTGACCCTGCCGCCAAAGATTCAGTCAGCCATCGCTCAGAGCAAAATTAACGAAGGCCATGGTAAAGCAATTTTAACAGCTAAGCCAGCCGCTCGAATGGCTGTTTATCAGGCAATTATCAGAGGTAATTTAGATGTTCGTCAAACAGAGGAAAGAGCGAGGAAATTAACTATAACTGATAAGCCAAGAAGTCGAGGGCCAAAAAATCCGCTTTTTAGAAAACTAGAAAAAGAGCTGGGGACGGTTTTAGGCCGGCGGGTTAGCATCACTCGAAGAGGAGGCATTGGTCACTTGATCCTTGAGTTTCGCAATGAGAAAGAGTTGAACCTCTTGATTGATTATTTATCAAAATTTTAACCCCGTACCAATTTTTTTGATTATTTTGTATTTATAGTCAGCTTGACCAGAAAAGGGACGGGGTTAATTTTTTTTGAACCAGGCCTTGATTCTGTTTTTAGCTTGGCTGGTTTTAACAAATTTAAGCCAATCGCGATTTGGCTTTTTATCTTTTTGGGTAATGATTTCTATGACCTGGCCGTTTTCCAGTGGTTTGGCTAATGAACTAAGTTTGCCATCAACTTTAGCCCCCACACATTGATGGCCAATATCACTATGAATTTGATAAGCAAAATCTATTGGCGTGCCCCCCTCGGGCAAATTAATGACATCACCTTTAGGAGTAAAAACAAAGATGCGGTCCTTTAAAAAATCAATTTTTAATGACTCAAGAAACTCTTGAGGTGAAGAAAATTTCTCTTTTTGCCACTCTTGAAGTTGTTTAATCCAAGCTAATTCTTTTTTTAATTCTTTTTCTGGCCTTTGGCCCAGGATTCTTTTTTTAATATAGGCCTTAAAGCCTTTTTGCTCACTATAGTGCCAATGGGCAGCAATCCCGTGTTCTGCTTCTTCATGCATTTGAGGGGTGCGGATTTGAAATTCAGTAATTTTGCCACCCTGGCAAAAAACCGTTGTATGAAGTGATTGGTAGCCGTTTGGCTTAGGTATAGCAATATAGTCTTTAATCCGGCCAATCAAAGGCCTCCATTTTTTATGAATTACTCCTAAAGCAGCGTAGCAACTTTCGATATCTGGCACAATAATCCGCAGAGCAACTAAGTCATAAATTTTATGCCAATCCATATCATAGCGAAGAAGCTTTCTATATAAACTGTAATAATGTTTAGTCCGGGCATGAATTTCAATAACCCTAATTCCCTTTTTGGCTAAAATTTTTTTAACTAAGGGGATAATTTTTTTAAGGTATTTTTCCCCTCGAATATATCTATCCTTAACTTGGTTGACTAAATCTTGATATTGTTGAGGGTAGGCATAAGCAAAAGCTAAGTCTTCCAGCTGTCCTTTAAGTTCGCCAATCCCTAAACGGTAAGCCAGGGGAGCATAGATTTCTAACGTCCCAAAGGCTAATTTTTTTTGTTTATCCTCTGGTAGGGCATCTAATGTTTTTAAGTTATGAAGGCGGTCGGCTAATTTAATTAGAATGACTCGGATATCCTTAGCCATGGCTAAGAAAATTTTGCGAAGCTTTTCTACTTGTTCTTCTGTTTCTTTTTCTTTATGGCGGTATTTAATTTTTTCTACAAAAGTAATCCCCTCCACCAAAGAAGATACTTCCTGGCCGAATTTTTTTTTAATTTGGTCTAGTTGGACTGAAGTATATTCTAAGACATCATGCAAAAGGCCAGCCGCCAAAGAGGCAGCATCTAATTTTAATTCAGCCAAAACATAAGCAGTTTGAAGAAGATGCTCCAAACGAGGTTCGCCGTTTAATCTCATTTGTCCTTGATGGGCTTTTTTAGCAAACTGATAAGCTCGTTCGATTAGCTCGGTATCAGCTAACGGATGAGCCTGGCGAAATTTATTGAGAACTTTTTCAATAGTCATCTTACTTTTTAATTATACACTCTATAAAATTGTTTTAGCAAGATAATTAAAATGGCTTAAATAAGCCATTACTCAATTCCTTGACAGGATTAATTAAAGAAAAGTATAATCAAGTTACAGCAGCTTGAAAAAAGAATAAATTTCAGGGTTGGTTTCTTAGGAGGAGGTGAGAAAAATGAAGAAACCAGTAGTTGAGTTTATGGGACTACCTAAGGCCGGCAAAACCAGTCACATCGAAATGGTTGCCAGAGAATTAAGGGCTTTAGGCTATTTGGTAAGATTTATTCAGGACCAGATCAGAGACGCGCCACTCAAAGGAGATGAGGTGGAAAAGAACAAATGGGCGATAAGAGAAGTTGGTAACCTTATTGCCGAGGCCAAAGAACAGGATTGGGACTTAATCTTAGTGGAAAGAGGAGGCTGGGCTCTCTATGCTTCCTTGAAAGCCCTCTTGAGGCAGTTAAAAAAGAAGCGCCAGATCAGGAAGGCTCGTCGAGGCCTAGGTCTAGCTATTGATGTTGTCCTGGCTGAGGACTTTTTTATTTTGATTGAGGTTTTCCCAGAGGTTGCTTTAAAAAGAGACCAGCAGCTGGGGGCCACTCAAGCCGGAACTATCATCAATCTTCCTTTTCTACGAGCTTTAGGAGAAGTTTACCAGTGCGTTCGAGAGAGGTTACCTAGAGGACGAACCAAAATAGTCAATGGCCAGGAGGACTTTCAAGAGAATCAAGAGAAGATACTGAAGAGTTTGCTTAGGTTACTTGAGGATAAGACAGAAGCTTCAAATTCATCAGCCAACCGTAAGGTAAAAAGAGAAAAAAAGGAGGTCCATTATGGATAATCAGGAATCAGCCCTGAACAACAAAAGCCATCTCTTTTATAATAGTAAGCTAAAGGAGGAAAAAAAGAGATGGCTTTTACTTTTTGTAACGACACTCCTTATTACTGCACTTAATTTTATTATCCTTACCTTGAACCAAAAGCGAACCACAGCGAGGGCATTTTTTGCCAGTGGGTTTATCCCATAAAGCAAATTTACATTGGGGATATTGAGAGCAGGAGTAAAATATTTTTCCTTTTTTAGTTTTTCTTTCGATTATTTCTCCTTTTTGACATTGAGGACATTTAACACCAGTCGAGTTAACCATTGGTTCGGTATATCGGCACTGAGGGAAATTAGAACAGGCATAAAATTGACCGAAACGACTCAATCTAATTACCAAAGGATGGCCGCATTGGGGACATTTTTTTTCGGTTGGTTGAGCAATTTTTTTCTTTTCCACTTCTTGGTATTTTTGAAGTAGATTAGCATGAAAAGGCTGATAGAATTCTTTAAGCACGAATAGCCAACTTTGTTGACCATTGGCAATTTTATCTAAATCTTTTTCTAGATAAGCAGTAAATTTGATATCAATAATTTTGGAAAAATTTTCCTTAAGGAGATCGGTAACCAAAGAGCCGATTTCGGTAGGCAGAAATTTCTTTCGTTCGTCTTTTTCAACATAACCTCGTTCCTGGACGGTGCTGATAATTGGCGCATAAGTTGAGGGTCGGCCAATGCCATATTCTTCTAGGGCTTTGACCAAAGAAGCTTCACTGTAGCGGGCAGGTGGTTGAGTGAAATGCTGGTCAGCGATAAGCTTAATTAGTTCTAATACTTCACCTTTAATTAACTCTGGCAGAAGAGTTTCTTTTAGTTTAGCTGAATAGAGCCTAAGAAAGCCATCAAATTTGATTATTGACCCCGTTGCTCGAAAAGTATAATTTTTGGCCCCAATATCAATGGTGGTAGCTTCTAAGATAGCCGGTGTCATTTGGCAGGCAACGAATCTTTTCCAAATTAAATCATATAATTTATATTGTCTTTTATCTAGGTATGGCTTAATTTTATCTGGCTCTCTCTCTGGCCGAGTTGGTCGAATAGCTTCATGGGCCTCTTGGGCGCCTTTAGCTTTGGCCTTATAAATCCTGGGGCTAGTTAAGGCATAATTTTGCCCAAATTTATTTTTAATAAATTCTTGGGTAGTTTTTAGTATCTCCAGAGAAAGATTTAAAGAATCAGTTCGGTGATAAGTGATTAAGCCAACTGACCCTTCTTTGCCTAATTCTATTCCTTCATAAAGCTGTTGGGCAATTCTCATTGTTTGTTTAGCTGAAAAGCCTAATTTTTTAGCTGCTTCTTGTTGAAGAGTGCTGGTTGTAAAAGGTGGGGCAGGATATCTTGAGACTTCTTTCTTAGCCACCTCAGTTACTTTATATTCCGCCTTCTTTAAATCTTTTAATACTTTATCTGCCTCATCTTTAGTTTTTATACTCAATTTAGGAATAGTTTTATTATCTTTTTTGATTAACCGAGCCAGGAACTCCTCTTGCTGGGCTTGCTTTTTTAGTTTGGCTTCAATAAGCCAATATTCTTCTGGCTTAAAGGCTTTTATTTCTCTTTCTCGGTCAACGATTAACCTAACGGCGACTGATTGAACTCGGCCGGCTGATAATCCTTTGGCTACTTTTTTCCATAGAAAGGGGGATAGTTCGTAGCCGACTAATCTATCCAAGATTCGTCTGGCTTGTTGGGCATTAACCAAATTCATATCAATCTGTCGTGGATTTTTCAGGGCTCCTTCGATGGCTCTTTTGGTTATCTCATGGAAGGTAATCCGTTGGTAATTTTTAATTTTGCCCGCATCTAAAACTTGAAGAATATGCCAAGCAATCGCTTCTCCTTCCCGGTCTTGGTCAGTAGCTAAAATAATCAGGCCTGCTTTTTGAGCCGACTCTTTTAGTTGCTTAACTGCCTGCCGAGCTTTAATGGGAATGATATATTTTGGCTTAAAGTCATGCTTAACATCAACCCCAAAATCTTTTTTTGGCAAATCACGGATATGACCATAGGAAGACTTAACCGAATAATCGCGGCCTAAAAATTTGGAGAGAGTTTTAGCTTTAGTTGGACTTTCAACGATAACTAGATACATAAGATAAATTTTAATAGGATAACACGTAATTATTTCCTCCCAGATTCCTTATCTTTCCCTTCATTTCCATTAAGGTTAGAGTAGAGTTGACCATAGCTGTAGAGAGTTTAGTTTGTTTAATGATTTTGTCAATGTGGATGGGTTCGCTAGATAGTTGTTTTATAATCAAAGCTTCTTCTTGGTTATCAGGGATGATTTTTTTATCAGCCGAAGACGAGACAGTTAAAAGATTTAAATTAAGTTCTTCTAAAATATCATTAGCCTGAGTTATCAGTTTAGCTCCCATTTTGATTAGATTATTAGTGCCAAATGAGTTTTGACTAAAGATAGGACCAGGAATGGCAAAAACATCTCTATTCTGTTCTAAGGCATCTTTAGCAGTGATTAATGCCCCGCTTTGCTCCGGTGCCTCCACAACCAAAATACCTAAACTCAAGCCCGAAATAATCCGGTTGCGCTGGGGGAAGTGTTGGGCCAACGGTTGAGTGCCGAGAGGAAACTCGCTAATTATAGCACCCTTTTGGCTAATTTCTTCGGCCAGGCGACGGTTACCAAGGGGATAGATTTTATCCAGTCCAGAGCCAAGTACCGCCACAGTTCGACCACCAGCCGAAAGAGCCGCCCGATGAGCCAGCGTATCAATTCCTTTAGCTAGGCCGCTAATAATAGTTAGACCAGCTCGGGCCAGTTCACTAGCGATAAAAGGTGTCACCTGCTGGCCATATAAGGAAAGTTTTCTGGTGCCGACAATGCCTAAGCTAAATTCATCACTTGGCTTAAGATTGCCCTTGATATAAAGAAGGGCTGGCGGAGTATAAATTTCTTTGAGTAATTTAGGATAATTTTTATCTCGGCTGGTAATTAAATCGATACCCTCTTTAGCTAATTTTTCCATTTCTTTATCTGGATTAATCAGGGGACGCTGTTCTCTTATTTGTTGGATTACAGATTTTTCTAAGCCAGCTTGGCTAAGTTCGCTAAGCCTAGCCGACCAAGATTCTTCTAAAGAGTCAAAATAAGCCAGTAGCTTTTTGAAGGCAATTGGCCCAATACCGTCAATTAAATTAAAGGCATTATAGTATTTAGTTTCAAGGTTGATTCTATTATAAGCTTGTTCCGCCTTTGGCGGAACAGCAGTCGCCTCGGAATTTTTAATGGGGTTGACAAATTCTATCATTTTGATATAATGTTAGCAATATTTAATCTTCATTAGCCTGCCTAGTGAGTGGCCAATATCTGGACTAATCCCTCCTAAAGTCTCAGTGAGGCCTAAGTATTAGAGATGATCTGTTTTTGCGGATTTGTCTCTAACACTCCTAGGTAGGCTCATGAAGGTTAGATGGTATAGTTTTTTTAACATTAGAATAATAAATTTTTTAAGGAGGCGAAGATGAGAAACGGAACTTTAGGAGTAACCTTGGCTATGTTAATTGGTCTGGTACTGATTTTTGTCGGGGTGGGCACTATTGAAACCGAAAGGTCTCTGCCTTGGTCTGGGTTCTGGCCGGGAGTAGTCTTGAGTTGTTTGGGGCTGGCTATAGTAGCTTGGGTGGCTTACCGAATGAGAAAATGGAGAAGACAATGAAAGGAGACAAAGAAATGTCACCAATATTGGATCATAGAGAATTGAAAATTAAGCTTCCCGCTGGCTTCGTTTTGGAGCTTAAGGGAGAGAGTGTCTTGCTTAAGAAGCAGGATGGCCTAGTTCTTGATGTGGTCCCTTATGGCGAGCTCACCCAGCGAAAGAGGGAACTGGAGAGATTGGCTCATCAATATAAGAATTAATTTTTCCTGCCCTCTTTATTTTAAGGCCGTGGCAATCACTTGCCCGGCCTCTTTTATTGTCTTTCGGACAATTTTTTCTTCTTCAGGAGTAAATTTACTTAAAACAAACCTTTCGCTGTCTAATGTTTGTTGTTCGCTATGCATTGATTTAATGCCAATTCTCATTCTGGCAAAGTCTTTAGTCCCTAATTGCTCAATAATTGATTGAGCTCCCTTATGACCAGCTGAGCCACGGCCTTTTTGGATACGGATTTCTCCCAATGGTAGGTCAATCTCGTCATGAATAATCAAAATATTTTCACTAGGAATTTTGTAATAATCAGCCAAAGCTTTAGTGGCCAGGCCAGAATTATTCATAAAAGTTTTTGGCTTGGCTAAAATAATTCTTTCTTGATTAAAGATTCCTTCAGAGATTAAGGTGTTAAACTTCTTTGCTAAATTCCAAATTCCAAATTCTAGGCTCTGATGTAATTCATCAACAACCCGCCAGCCGAGATTATGTCGAGTTTTTTTGTATTTATCTCCTGGATTACCTAAACCAACAATTAATTTCATAGGCTTTGTTTTGGCAAGGCATCATGCCTAACCCATTTCTCAAACTGCTTCCAAAACTTTGAAAATAACAGTCGTTTTTCTGGTGAAAAATTTAACGCGGTGCCCGTTTGCCCCAGCCCTTTTTTCGAAAGGGCTGGGTTTTCCGACCGCTATTTTTCACCAGAAAAACTCCTTTATTTCCCTGCCTGCCTCCGGCAGACAAGCAAAGTTTTTCCAGATGTTTTCGAAAATGGGTCAGGCATGATGTTCAGAGCTTAATTATTTATTACTTGTTGAATGAAATCTCTAATTTCATCATAATTTCCCTGGCCTGCCTTAGGATAAACCACTGAAGCTTTTTGTTGACCAAGCATAATCTGGCCACCGACTAATAAATTAGTCCGCTTTTTATCAATAACCACCGTAGTTATCTGATTCGTCTCTATCTCGCGAACTGTTTGCCAAAGGGATTTCATTTCCAATAGAGCTAAGTCAGTTTCAATGTGGTCTTTAAGAGTATTGAAGATTTTTAAATAGGTTAAAAAATTCCAAAGAGGATTAAGAGCAAGGACTTTTTGTTTAAGCAGTGTAATAATCTGCTGTTGCCGAGCCATGCGGTCAAAATCACCGTTAGGCGAAGTATAGCGGGTTCTGATATATTTAAGAGCGGTCTCACCATCTAGATAACGCCAACCTGACTTAAGAGCAAAGGCTTGATAAGTATAATTGGGGCCAGGAAAATAAGGATCATCAATATCTTGGGGGACAAAAACATTAAGTCCGTCAACTAATTCAATAATTTCTTTAGCCACTACTAAATCAACTAAAGCATAATGATCAACAGGTAACTCAGTAATTTCTTCTATTTTCTCTTTAAGCCCTTCAATGCCAACTAAAGCATAAAGAGAATTAATTTTAACTAAACCTGTCTCATTTGATTTTTGGAAGGTCCCGGTTGATGGATCTCGATAGGGAATTCTGACCAATAGGTCACGTGGTATAGAGATTAGAATTAATTTCTCCTCAGCTGGCTTTAAGTGAGCTAAGATAATGGTATCAGTTAAGTCTTGACCAGAATAACCTCGGCCAGGTCTACCTAGAGTAAGAATATTAATTTCTGATTTAGTCTCTTTGAATAATTTTTTCACCAAAGGCAAATCCACCTTTAGTGAAAGAGGCAAAGGTAAGGGGGGAATAATTTTTCTTTCCTCCCCGCTTAGCTGACTAGCCAGGGTCCCTTCTTTGCTTTTGGAAGAAACTTCTATAGAGGAAGCAGGGATTAGCTGTCGAATAAGCATCGAAATGGATAAGAGGATTGAAAGAAAGACAATCAGACAAGCAATTTGTAAATATTTTTCATGCTGCTGTCTCTTTTTTTTCAATCGTTCATCAAATAAGCCTTTTTCAATTAAACGATTAATTTGTTTAAAACGATCCATCGAAGTTAATTAGATTTTGTCTAATGGTTTGGTTGTTATTTCAATTATACTAAATTTGATTTTCTTTGAGAAATAAGTTAAAATTAAAATCATTATGAAAAAATTATTTACTTTTATTTGGGAAACTTTCAAAATAGTTATTATTTCCTTAACCATTATTATTCCTGTCCGTTATTATTTAATTCAGCCATTTTTTGTCCGAGGGGCTTCCATGGAGCCTAATTTTGATAATGGTCAATATTTAGTCATTAACGAAATTGGTTATCGTTTTGAGGAACCAGAGCGAGGCGAGGTGATAGTTTTTAGATATCCTTTAGATCTCTCCCAGTATTATATTAAAAGAATTATCGGCTTGCCTGGCGAGACAATTGAGGTTAAAGACAACCAGGTGATTATTTATAATCTCCCATATCCTCAGGGAGTAGTTTTAGATGAGTCTTCCTATTTGGCTAAAGGAGTAATCACCTGGGGAAATATTAAGGTTAGCTTAGGTAAAGATGAGTATTTTGTTTTAGGTGATAATCGCCAAGCCAGCTCCGATTCTCGTCAATGGGGAGCCTTGTCAAAAGAATTTATTATTGGTCGAGTTTGGCTTCGCGCCTGGCCACTTGATAAGGCAGGGGTGTTTTAAGTATTATGCCACCTAAACCCAAAACCAATCCCAGAACTAAAAAAACATTTCAAGCCCCTAAGGGAATGCGGGATATTTTACCCGAGGAACAGGTATATTGGGAAAGGATTAAGCAGGCGATTAAAAATTTAGCTAGGGCTTATGGTTTTGAACGGATAGAGACGCCTATTTTAGAGGAAACAGATTTGTTTATTAAAGGGACTGGTACCTATACTGATATTGTTGAAAAGGAAATGTATACCCTAAGAACTAAGGGAGGTGATAGGTTAACTTTGCGGCCTGAATTTACTCCTGCTATTATGAGGGCTTATTTGGAAGATGGTTTGGTCAGTCTTCCTCATCCGGTCAAGTTATATAGCCTTGGACCTATCTTTCGTTACGAGAGGCCACAGGCAGGGCGTTATCGGCAATCTTATCAAGCTAATTTTGAAATTATTGGCGAAAAAGACCCAGTTCTTGATGCCCATTTAATTCAGTTATTTTTTTCTATTAGCAAAGAATTAGGCCTTAAAAACTTGATTGCCCAAATTAATAGCCTTGGTTGTGCCCGTTGTCGGCCCAATTATCGAAAAACTTTGGTAAACTTTTACCGAAGCAGGAAAGGAGAACTTTGTCCTAATTGTCAAAAGCGACTTTCTCAAAACCCATTGAGATTGTTAGATTGTAAAGAGACCAAATGTATTCGATTAGCCGAGCAAGCCCCCCAAATTATTGATTATTTATGTGAAGAGTGTCGGAACCATTTTAAAAATGTCTTAGAGTTCTTAGATGATTTAGGAATTCCTTATATTTTAAATTCCTATTTAGTGCGTGGCCTAGATTATTATACTAAGACAGTTTTTGAATTCTGGCCAGAAGAGGAGGAGGGTCGTCAAATCTCTTTAGGCGGTGGTGGCCGCTATGATGATTTAATTAAGCTTTTGGGAGGCAAAGATACCCCAGCCGTCGGTTTTGCCATGGGCTTAGATAGAATGGTTAATTTAATGAAAGCGAGAAGTATAAAGATTGTTTCCAGAGCCCGCCCCTTAATTTTTCTAGTTCAGTTAGGTGATTTAGGCAAAAAGAAGTCCTTAAAATTGTTTGAGGAGCTACGAGGAGCTGGTTTAGAGACGGCCGGTTCTTTTAGTCGAAACACTATTAAAGCCCAGTTGAAATTAGCTGACAAACTGAAAGCTAGCTTTGCCTTGATTTTGGGACAAAAGGAGGCACTTGATGAGACAATTATTATCAGAGACATGTCCTCAGGCATTCAAGAGGTTGTTCCTTTGGAAAAAGTAGTTAAAGAGCTGAAGAAAAAACTTAAAAAATAAATTCATTGAAATTATGAAAGATTGTATTTTTTGTCAAATTGCTAATCATCAAGGAAAAGCTGAGATTGTTTACGAAGACAAAGAGATAATTGTTTTTAAAGATATTAACCCCAAAGCACCAGTTCATCTTTTGATTGCTCCTAAGAAGCATATCCGCTCGATTAATGAATTAGTAGAGGAAGATAGAAATTTAGTTAATCAGATAATTTTCTTGGCTAAGGAGTTAGCTGAAAAACAAGGTATAGCTAAAAAAGGCTATCGATTAACTTTTAATGTTGGTCGCGGGGCTGGTCAGCTTATTGATCATCTTCATCTGCATTTAATGGGAGGAGGTGAGATAAGTGGTTGAAGAAAGGATGACTCCTTCTCCGTTGGCTGAGTCACCAAATAAGGAAAAGATTACTTTAACTTCCCGGAAAAAATGGTTCTGGCTGGGCATCGTTATCGCCTTACTTAATCCTATTTTATCAGGCTTAGTTTTAGGGCTGGCTTTTTGGACTGAGCCAGAATTGAAAAAAGAAGCTAAAATAATTTTAGCGGTGGCTATTCTTTGGGGGTTGGTTTCTGTCTATCTATCAAGTTGGTTAATTCAACAAGGATATATCCCCCGTTAATGGGACGGAAACAATGAATAAAAACTTTTACGGTGCCACAGCTACTCTAATTGGCACAATAGTCGGCGTAGGAATCTTTGGCATCCCTTACGTAGTGGCTAGGTCCGGTTTTTTGCTTGGCCTGCTTTTTTTATTTGTTTTGGGTATGGCTGTTCTGTTGCTCCATTTGTTTTATGGAGAAATTGTTTTACGTACCCCAGGCAAACATCGCTTTGTTGGTTATGCCCAAAGATATTTAGGCAACTGGGGCAAGCGATTAGCCACTCTCACTTCTGTTTTTACTATTTACGGTGCTTTGCTCGCTTATACAATTGTTGGAGGTAAATTTTTAGCGACAATTTTTGGCCGCTCTGATTTCATTTGGAGCTTGATTTTCTTTAGTATTTGTTCCTTAGCAGTTTTTTTCGGCTTGCGAGTAATCACCAAAATGGAAATTCTGATGAGCTTATTTTTAATCATGGTTATCATTTTAATATTTATTGAGGGCTGGCCAACTATTAAATTTAATAATTTAGCTACTTTGAATTGGCCATATTTTTTTCTGCCTTATGGGGTAATTCTTTGGGCGGCTGGTGGCTGGGCCGCTATCCCAGAGATGAAGGAAATTTTCAGCCCTTCTCTTCGACAAGCTCAGGGTAAACTAGGCTCAGGGTATAAATTTTTTAAAAAAGCCATTATTTGGGGGACTCTTTTGCCCATCTTTCTTTATGCTCTTTTTGTTCTCACTGTGGTCGGAGTAACTGGTTCCCAAACCTCGCCAGAAGCCATTGGTGGTTTGGTCCAAGTTCTAGAAAACCGGACCATTATTTTAGGAGCTATTTTTGGTCTTTTAGCGGTAGCCACTTCCTTTTTAGTCTTAGGTTTATGCTTAAAAAAGATTTTTTGGTATGATTATAAGATTAATAAACATCTAGCTTGGGCTCTGACTTGCTTTGTTCCTGTGATAGCTTATTTGCTACATCTGCGCGACTTTATTGCGGTAATTGGTTTTTTAGGAGCTGCTTTGGTTGGTTTAGAAGGAATACTCTTAGTTCTGATTTATCAAAAAGCTAAAAAATTAGGCCAGCGTCAACCAGAATATTCTCTTAAATTATCCCCAATTTTTGGCTATGGATTAATTCTAATCTTAAGTTTAGGAATTATTTATCAAATCATTTATTATTTATGAGCTAATGACTAAACCGCAGAGACAAATTAAAGGCAGATTTCATCATAGAATTCCTAAGTCAAAGAAAGAAGAGCAGGAATTTGGGCCTGGTCAGATTGGTATTGTTCTCTGTAAGGAATGTGGGGCAGTTTATTATTACAAAGGCTGGCATCACCGCTTAGAAGACTATCAAAAGCTTTCCGAAGATAAAAGAATAAAATTTACTTTATGTCCAGCTTGTCAAATGATTAAAGATAAAATGTATGAAGGCCAGGTTATTTTAAAAAATGTCCCCATTAATAAAAAAGAAGAGATTTTAAATTTAGTCAAAAACGTTGGCCAACGAGCTTTTCAAAGAGACCCCTTAGATAGAATTATAGAAATTCAAGAAAAAAATAATAATCTAGAAATTTTAACTACGGAGAATCAATTGGCTGTCAGTATTGGCAAGCAAATCAAACGAGCTTTTAAGGGAAATTTAGAAATCAAATGGCCTCATCAGGAAAGTACTACCAGAGTAATTTGGTCCCCAAAACTATGAGAAAATTCGAGGTCTTAGAACATATTGCTGATTTAAAAATTAAAGTCTCTGGCCAAGATTTGGCTGAACTATTTATCAATGCTGCTTTAGCCATTGCCGAACAGCAAGAGCCAGACATTACTAAGCAAAAATTAGAAAAAGAAGAAGGGGAGTCAGTAGAAATAAAATCTTCCGACCTTAATTCTCTTTTAGTTGACTGGCTTAATGAGATTTTATCTCGCAGTGATTTAAATAAGAAAGTATATACTGATTTTAAAATTGAGGAATTGTCAGAAAATCGTCTGCGCGCCAAAATAGTTGGCCAAAAAGTTGACCAAAAACAAATAGAAATTAAAGCAGCCACTTACCATGATTTAGAGATTAAGCAAGTTGATAGTCATTGGGAGGCAGTAGTCATCTTTGATATTTAGAATTTCTATTTTCAAAGTAATTTTGAAGGCGGTCTTTGAATCAGCCTATAAAGACCGCCTTTTATTTTTACCAAAAATTAATTAAAATAGAGGAGTATGATTAAGAACGATTTAGTTAAAATCAATGACTATCTCTGGGAAATCCCCAAGAGTTTTCGGGGCGACATGCGAGTGCCCGCTCAGATTTACGCTGACGAGCGGTTATTAGGAAAAGTTTTTGAAGACCGTTCTTTAGAACAGTTAATCAATGTAGCGACTTTGTCAGGGATAATCAACTGGTCTTTAGCCATGCCTGATATTCATGAGGGCTATGGTTTTCCTATTGGTGGGGTGGCCGCCATGGATATAGAAAAAGGGGTGATTTCACCTGGTGGAGTTGGCTATGATATTAACTGTGGTGTGCGGCTGCTTCATTCTGATTTGAAATATGGAGAAGTTAAGCCATACTTGCTTGATTTAATGAACCAAATTCAGCGAGATGTACCCAGTGGAGTTGGTCGAGGCGGTGGGGTAAAGCTAAGCCCAGAATCAATGAGAAATGTTTTGGAGAAAGGGGTTAAATGGGTGGTGGCTAAAGGTTATGGCCAAAAAGAAGATGTTGAGCATTGTGAAGAAGAAGGAGCGATGGCTGGCGCTGATGCCAGAGCAGTTTCCGAAAGAGCTAAAGGCCGTGGTAAGGACCAATTAGGTACTCTTGGCTCAGGTAACCATTTTTTAGAAGTGCAAAGAGTGGAAGAAATTTTTGATGAGGAGGTAGCTAAGATTTTTGGTCTGTTTAAAGACCAAGTTACCGTAATGATTCATTCTGGTTCGCGAGGGCTCGGTCATCAGGTTTGTACTGATTATGTCAAAGTGATGCATAATGCTTTATCAAAATATAAGATTAAATTAGCTGATCCAGAATTAGCCTGTGTGCCATTTAATTGTTCCGAAGGTCAAGAGTATTTTAAAGCGATGGCTGCCTCAGCCAATTACGCCTGGGCTAATCGGCAATTGATTATGTATTTAATCAGGAAGGCTTGGCAGAGAATTCTGGGAGAGAAAAGTGGCCAACTGAAGTTAATCTACGATGTGGCTCATAATATTGCTAAACTGGAAGAGCATCAAGGGAGAAAAGTTTGCGTTCATCGCAAAGGAGCCACCCGAGCTTTTGCCAAGGGTCATCCCGAAGTGCCGCCAGCTTACCGTCAAATTGGCCAGCCGGTTTTGATTCCTGGCACCATGGGTACTGCTTCCTATATTCTAGTCGGTACTGAAAAAGCTAAAGAGACTTTCTTTTCTGTCTGCCACGGAGCCGGTCGGGTCATGAGCCGCCATGCGGCTATCAGGCAAGTTCAAGGAAGCGAGTTGCGCCGTCAATTAGAAGAAAAAGGCATTGTTGTTCGCTGTTTAAGTAATAAAGGCTTAGCTGAAGAAGCTCCCTTAGCTTACAAAGATATTCATAATGTAGTTGATGTAGTAGTTAAAGCTAATTTAGCCAAGTTAGTAGTCAGATTAAGACCAATGGGTGTGGTTAAGGGATAATGGAATGGTTGATTTATTTCATTTTTGCAATAAAAAAAGAGCCCCTCGACGGGTTTCCCATCAAGGGGTTTTAAATAGGGCCTCCTTAGTGGATTTCTTGACTAGGTGCTTTGACTCGGGCTGGGCAACCTTCCTTCAAACAATACTGACAAATCTGACCAGCCGTAATTTTTTCTTGTCTTTTAAGCGAATTTAGGATAAGAGGCAGGGCATCGATAGGTAAGGTCCTTTCTTCTTTCAAGAGGCAATACTCAGGCAGAATTTCTTTGCCCTTTTTAAAGACCTCTTTACCTATTTCCTCAGTGATTTCCTGGCCAAACATATTAGAAAGGATTTCACTGATGTGGAGGGGCGAAGGTGGTTTAGCCAGCGTCTTTCTTCTCTTCTTTTTGGGCTTAGAAAAAGGAAGCTCTAACTGAAGGTATTCAGGATAGGGTCCGGTTTCTTCTAATTCTCGCTTAATCCACAATTCTCTCATTGAATCCTGGGGGTGCCAGTCTTGGCAGATATGTTCGAAATCACAGATGTTACAGAAGCCACTGGGCCGGGGCGAGAAATACTGCCTTTCGATATCTTCTGGATTGAGCCAGCGAAAAGGAAGGTCTTGCCATTGGCTAGATGATGGCACTAAGATATTCTGGACATATATCCTCGCCTCATCTAACCAGCGGCCCAATTGTTGGTAATCTCGCTCGGTTCTTATGGGCACCGGAATTTTTTCTTCATAAGATAATTGGTCTATCCACATTCGAACTGGATTCTGGCCAAATCTTTTTAAATGGTCAAGATTGTAGAGAGTAAATTGGATATCCCGAACTAATTCTTTTCGCGTATATTTTTTTAGGCCGGTTTTGTAATCCCAGATTTCTACTTGACCATTTGGAAGCGGCTGAATCCTGTCTTTTTTACCGGTGATGGGGTGCCCTTTGAAAATACGGTCAAATCTCTTTTCGACTTCTGGTTTAGGAAGTTCTCCTGTCCGATAAGGTAGGTTATCCTGGTAAAATCTTTTGAGAATGTTTATTCCGGTGGCAAAAAATTTTCCAGGATCTTTAGGATTCTTAACCCTAACCATTCCTCTGTATCTCTTGCCTAGCATTTCTCCCCACCAGTAATATTCCCAGTTGCCAAGGAAGCTCTCTTCAGATTTATAGCCATGTTTCAGACTAAAGAAATTCTTGGCCATTCGGTGGATAGCTTGGCCAAAGAGCTTTTCAATTCCTTGACGAACCACTAGCCGAAGCACGTACTGGAAGCAAAAAGCCAAAGGGCATTTAAAGAGAAGCAATTCTGCTTTAGACGCACTCCAGTTCTTCCAGGGCGGATATTTTTTTCCCCTTCTCATCTTTTCCTCTCCTTTCTGAGATTTTTAACCCGAGGTTAGACTTTAAATTCTTGACTACCTTTTTTATTTTGCAGGGTGTACTTTTTAGTTTGAAAGGTACACTGGCTCAAGTTTACTATTCTAAAAAAACTTGTCAAGAAAGCAGAGATATATTAAAAAAGAGATATGTTACTGGAATTATTAACTTCGGAGCTAATCATGAAAAGAAGAAAGAGATTACCTAAAAGTCTTCGTAAATATATCCGTCAAGAAAAAGCCCGCCTTCGGCGAGAAATTTTGGATTTGAGCGAACAAGAAAGACAGATTGAGGAGATGTACAAAAGATTAGGACTTGTCCCTGACCAAAAAGAGCTGGGGACAGACCTTGCCAAAAAGTAATTAAAAGACTATACTAAAAATAATGAAAAAGAGAGATATTTTCCATAGTCCAACCAAAGGACGAATGCAGTTAGCCACGGTAGCCAAAGAGATTTCTAATTTTATTAGTCAAGATTCACAAGACAAGTATCAATTGATTGTCGGCACAGATTCAGATGGCGATAAGTGGACTGATTTTGTTACGGCGATTATTGTTTATCGGGTCGGTCGAGGAGGTCGTTATTTCTGGAGAAGGACTAATGGGCATAAAGCCTACCATACTATTCGGGACCGTGTTTATAAGGAGGTGACTTTGTCTTTACAAATAGCTCAAGATATGCTGGCTCAATTAGAATTAGTCTTGGGCTCGAGGGGGGAACCCAATTATGATTTCCAAATTCATATTGATGTCGGGCAGAATGGCCCTACTCGAGAAATGATTAAAGAGGTAGTCGGTATAGTCCGTGGTAATGGTTTTAAAGCTAAGATTAAGCCCGACTCCTACGCGGCTTCTCATATAGCTGATAGATATATTTAGAGAAGAGAATATTATTTAGGATGAAAGAGTCATTGCTTTAAGCAGTGGCTTTTCTTTTTAAAGATATTTTGATAAGATATTTTTGAAGGCTAGTCTTTTTAGTTTTCTTTAGAATAATAATTATGAAGCTTCATTTTCACGGAGGGGCCCGGATAGTTACCGGCGTCAATTATTTATTAGAAACTAACGGAAGAAGAATCCTGATTGATTGTGGGCTTTTTCAGGGTGGTCGAAAAGTTGAAAAGAATAATTATCAGCCATTTCCTTATCAACCAAAAGAAATTGATTTTGTTTTGCTTACTCATGCTCATCTAGACCATATTGGTCGAGTGCCTAAATTGATTGATGAGGGTTTTAAGGGGAAAATTTTTGCTACCGCGCCAACTATTGATTTTGCCCGTTTAATGTTAGAAGACAGCCAGAAGATTCTTCATGAGAAAGCAGCTAGGGCTGGGATTATTCCACCAGCTGATAGACAACAGATTGAGAAGACAATGAGGATGTTTAAGATAGTTGAATATGGCCAACCAGTTGAATTAGATAAGGGGGTTTCTGTTTGTTTTAAAGAGGCTGGTCATGTCTTGGGTTCAGCAATCATTGAGATAGAAGTAGCTGGTAAGAAAATAGTTTTTTCTGGTGATTTAGGTTCTGGTCAAGTGCTTCTTTTAAGAAAGCCAGCCCAGATTAAAGAAGCTGATTATGTGGTTATAGAATCAACTTACGGTGATCGTCTTCACGAGCCCAGTCAGGCCACCAAAGATATGATTGAAGATGTTGCCGAAGAGGCAGTGGCCCGAGGTGGTGTTTTAATGATCCCCAGTTTTGCCCTAGAACGAACTCAACAACTTCTTTATCATTTTAATGAACTAGTCGAAAATCATCGACTTCCTCAGATACCTATTTTTGTTGATAGCCCTTTAGCCATGAAATTAACTGAAATTTATCGCCGCTATCCCCAATATTATCACAGAAAGGCTGAGCTCTTGATTAAATCAGGTGATGATATATTTAAGTTCCCAGGGTTAAAATTTACTCTCACGGCTAAAGAGTCAAAGGCAATTAATGAAGTGGCTCCGCCAAAGATTATTATTGCTGGTTCAGGTATGTCTCAGGGCGGTAGGATTCTCCATCACCAAGTCCGCTATTTATCTGACCCCAAGAGCACTCTTTTGATTGTTACCTATCAGGCCCAAGGGACCTTAGGGCGAAAAATTTTGGAAGGAGCTAAAAAGGTTGAAATATTAGATCGAATTATTCCAGTTAAAGCAAGAATTGAACATATTAATGCTTATTCATCTCATGCTGACCAAAGGGATTTAATGAACTGGTTATCTTTTATGGTCAGTCCTGTTTCTTCTAGGCGGCCTCAAAAAATATTTACTTGTCAAGGTGAAGAAAAAGCGGCCTTAGCTTTAGCTCAAAAAATCAAGGACCATTTAGGCTTGCCAGCCGAAGCACCCGAAATGGGACAGGTAGTAGATTTGTCACTTTGACAAAAAGAAATAAAGGTAGTAAGCTAAACTAAATGGAACGCAAGACCTATTTAAAATATAAAATTTGTGTTTCTGGAGCGGCGGCAACCAGCCATTGTTCAAAAAAGGCCTTGGAGTTAGCCAAGGAAGTTGGCCGAGAAATTATCAGACACAACGGCGTCCTGGTTACTGGAGCGACCACCGGCATTCCTTACTGGGCAGCTATTGGCGCTAAAGAAGAAGAGGGTATTGTTATTGGGCTTTCGCCCGCCGCTTCGGAAAAGTCTCATATTAGGAAATATCGCTTGCCAGTCGATTTCCATGATTTGATTGTTTACACTGGCTTTGAATATGCTGGTCGAAATTTGCTTTTGACTCGTGCTTCCGATGCGGTAGTCATAGTTTGTGGTCGGATGGGCACCCTTAATGAATTTACTATCGCTTTCGAAGACAAAAAGCCAATTGGTATTTTGACTGGTAGTGGGGGGACAACCGACATGGTTAAAGAAATTGTAGCTAATTGCCATCGTGGGCCAGGGAAAATTGTTTATGACTCGAATCCAAAAAATTTGATTGAAAAATTACTTAAATTAGTCGATAAGGAAAAAGCAGTAGCTATTAAATCTAAATCTTAAATCATAAATCTTAAATCTCACTATAAAAAGGGAGGTGAATTATGTGGTCATCGAAGTTAAGAAAAAAGAGGGAGAAACCACTCGTAGTTTGCTAAGACGCTTTTCTCGAAGAATTCAGCAAAGTGGCATTTTAATTCGGGCCCGTAAGGCCAGATTTCGTGAAAAAGAAAGAACTAAAAGAGAAAAAAGAGCTAGTGCCTTAAGACGAAAACAAATTATTCAAGAAAAAGAGAAATTAAGAAAGATGGGTCTTTTGGAGGAAGAAACAAGATGGGGAAGAAGATAAAATTACAAATCACAAATCACAAATTACAAACAATAGTTCGACAAGCTCACTATAAAATTATTTCCTGAGCGAGGTCGCTTTAGGCGACCGAGTCGAAGGATTGTGATTTGGTGCTTGGGATTTGTGATTTATATTGAGTGGTGTCTCTCAAAGAAACAATCCAAACAGATTTAAAAGAAGTTCTTCGTCAAAGAGATGAATTGAAGATTTCTGTTTTGCGGATGCTTTTGGCAGCTATTTTTAATAAAGAGAAGGAAAAAAGAGCTAGATTAAGTAAAACTGAAGAAATAGAAAAATTAGAAGAATTAAGTAAATTAACAGATGAAGAGGTTTTAGAGGTAATTTCTAGCGAAGTTAAAAAGCATAAAGATTCTATTGAGCAGTACGAGAAGGGTAATCGACCAGATTTAGTTGAAGGAGAAAAAAAGGAGCTAGAGATTTTAATGAGTTATCTGCCTGAACAAATGAGTCAAGAAGATATTAGAAAATTGGTTAAAGAAAAAATTGATGAGTTAGGGGCCAGCGGCCCTAAAGACATTGGCAAGGTCATGGGAGCTTTAATGCCCCAATTAAAAGGCAGAGCCGAAGGGAATTTAGTTAATAAAATTGTTCAGGAAGCACTTGGCAAGTAGAGTAATTTTAAGGCAATGTTGGAAATTCATAATTTTACCCAGAATGAAATAGACGAGAAATTTTTTCAGCGGGTGGCGGAAGTCGCCCTAAATATAGTTGGTCAAGAGAGACCTCTTCTGAGCTTGTCCAAGGGCAAGACAGAGATTAGTTTAGCGATTGTTGGTAATGGTCGAATGAGAAAATTGAATAAAATGTATCGGGGTAAGAATCGAGTCACTGACGTTCTTTCTTTCGGCAACAAATCAGTTCTCCCTTATTTAGCCAAAGCCTTCCCCCGTTTAAAAAGAGGCCAAGAAATAGAGTTTGTCGAACCGCCTAATGGCAGAAAAAGGCTAGGCGAAATTATTCTTTGTTATCCTCAGGCAAAGAAGCAAGCCAAGCGCTTAGGGCATCCGCTTAAAGAAGAACTGGCCATTTTGTTGATTCATGGTATACTTCATTTGTTGGGATATGAGCATGAAGGGGAAGGCCCAAAAGCAAAGGAAATGAGAGAGATGGAAGAGAAGGCATTGGCTAAAGTCCTAAAGTAGAATCTGGAATCTGGAACCTGGAATTTAGCTAAATTTATCCTGTATTTTATTAGCTAAATTCTAAATTCTAAATTCTAAATTCATTTATTATGGCCAAAGAAACAGTCATTGTTGGTCTAGATGTCGGAACTTGCTCTATCCGAGCAGTAGTGGCGAAAGCAAGGGCCGACCAATCAAAACTCCAAATTATTGGTGTTGGCCAAGCGCCTTCTTTTGGTTTACGGAAGGGGGTAGTAATTGATATCGAAGAGACAGTTAAGAATATTGGTCAGGCTATTAGTGCGGCTGAACGAAGTGGCGGGTTATCTATTGAGCGTGTTTACGTTAGCTTAAGTGGTAGTCATATTGTTCCCAAAATAAGTAAAGGGGTAGTAGCTGTTTCTCGGGCTGATAGCGAAGTTTCCCAGGAGGATGTTTCTCGAGCGGTCAGTGCTGCTTCAGCTATCTCTATTTCGCAAAATAGAGAAATTCTTCATGTGCTTCCTCGTGGTTTCTTGGTTGATAGTCAAAATGGCATAAAAGATCCGGTAGGTATGACCGGAGTCAGATTGGAAGTAGATGCTTTAATTATTGAAGGAGCAACTCCCTTTATTAAGAATTTAACCAAATGTATTTCGGAAGCTGGTTTAGAAATAGAAGAACTAGTCTTGGCCTCCTTAGCTGCCAGTCGAGCTGCTTTAAGTAAGCGCCAAAAAGAATTGGGTGTTTTGTCTCTAGATTTAGGTGGCGGCACGGCCAGCTTGACAGTTTTTGAAGAAGGCGATATTATTCATAGTTGTGTTTTGCCCGTTGGTTCCTCTCATATTACTAACGATATTGCTATTGGCCTAAGAGGCAGTATTGAATTAGCTGAGAAAGTCAAATTGGAATATGGCTCAGCTCTATCTTCTGAGATTAATAAAAAAGATACTATTGATTTATCTAAATTAGGATTAGAAGAAAAGGCAGTTATTCCGCGGGTGCAAGTGGCAGAGATAATTGAAGCCCGCCTAAGTGAGATTTTTGAGCTGGTTAATGAAGAACTAAAAAAGATTGACCGTCAAGGATTATTGCCGGCTGGGGTAGTTCTTTTGGGTGGCGGAGCAAAAATGCCAGGTTTAGTGGATTTAGCTAAGGAGGAATTAAAGTTGCCAGCTCAAGTAGGCTTCCCCTTAGAGTTAGAGGGAGTTATCGATGAAGTTGATGATCCAGCCTTTGCCACAGCTGTTGGATTAGTCCTTTGGGGTATGGATAATCGAATCAGGGTTGCTAGTCAAGGAGTTTCTTTCCCTCAACTTTCTATTACGCCAACAATTAGTAAAATCAAAAACTGGCTTAAAGGATTTTTACCTTAAAAAAACTTGTTTTTTCTGTTTGGCTTGCAATATTTTTACAAGTGTGGTAATTCTTTAGAGAAAGACACTTAATGTCATTTAGGCAAATAAGGAGGGTCAGTAAGATCCTCATTATTGGTTTTAATGGCAGTAAGCTATCAATTTTAATACTATGGTTCAAATAAAGCCGGAGGTTGAAACATTCGCTAAAATTAAAGTAATTGGTATTGGAGGAAGCGGAGGGAATGCTGTTTCTAGAATGGTGGCTTGTAAAATTCATGGCGTAGATTTTATAGCCATTAATACTGATGCCCAGGACTTACATCATGTTAATGCACCGGAGAAATTTCACATTGGTAAAAATCTAACCAAAGGGTTAGGGGGAGGCATGAATCCGGAGATAGGACGTCAGGCAGCTGAGGAGAATCGTGAGGAAATCCATGAGGCAGTCAAAGGGGCTGATATGGTTTTTGTTACTTGTGGTTTGGGGGGCGGCACTGGCACAGGGGGGAGTCCCATTATTGCTGAAGCAGCTAAGGATTCTGGGGCCTTAACGGTAGCCGTAGTGACTAAGCCCTTTTCTTTTGAGGGGTTGCAACGGGCCCGGATTGCTGAAGAGGGACTGGTCCAGTTGAGAGACCGAGTTGATACTTTAATAACTATTCCTAATGATAAATTACTTGGGATTATTGACCGTAAAACCTCCTTATTAAATGCTTTTTCGGTGGTTGACGATGTCCTGCGGCAAGCTGTTCAAGGTATTTCTGATTTAGTCGTCACTCCCGGTATCGTCAATGTTGATTTTGCTGACGTCAAAACCATTATGCATGAGGCGGGCTCAGCTTTAATGGGCATTGGTCGAGCAACTGGTGAGGAGAGGGCAGTTGAAGCAGCTAAAGCAGCTGTTAATTCGCCTCTCTTGGAAGTTTCTATTGATGGAGCTAAAGGTGTTCTTTTTAATGTCAGTGGTGGCTCTGATTTAGCCATGACTGAGATTAATGAAGCAGCTAAAGTGATTACTGAATCTATTGACCGAGAGGCTAAAGTTATTTTTGGAGCAGTCATTGATGAAAAATTGAGGAAAGGCGAGATTAAGATTACGGTTATCGCTACTGGTTTTGATGAAGGTTTATTGAAAAAAGCTGGCGAACCCAGAGTTCAAGACATTTCGCCAATTAATCAAATTGAGGACAAAGAGAAAAAGAAGCCACCCTTAAAACCTAAAGTAAGTCCGATTGAAGAAGAGCCAGAAAGTGAATGGGATATCCCTGCCTTTATTAGGCGGAAGATAAAGTAAATATTTCTCTGCGAGGGCGAGCCGCAGGCGAAACCTGAGCAGCTAGAAATATTTATCCCGAGCAAAGCGAGGGATCTCTTTCATCTTATCCACAAGAGCAGTCATTGACCGCTCTTTTTGGTTACCATAGAATAAAGACATGACAAGAAAAATATTTTTACTAGTTGTTGTTTTTTTAGTTCCTTCTTTTGTTTTAGCTGATGGAGGAATATTCCCACCGCCTGATTATTATATGTATGAGACAGACCAACGGGCGGTGATTTTTTATGAACAGGGAATAGAAACGCTGGTTTTATCAGTGACTTTTCGAGGCGATGCTAAAGATTTTGGCTGGGTCATTCCTACTCCTTCCCGACCAGAAGTTTCTAAGTCATCGGATGAATTGTTTACGACCCTTGACGAGCTGACTCGAGTAGAGGAAAGATATCTCCTGCCTTTAAGTTTTGATGAGGCTTATTTAGAGGGACAGAGAAGCGGAAATGTCTACGTTGTGGAAACTAAAAAAGTTGAATATTTTGACATCGCCGTTTTAACTGCTGATGAACCCACTGCTTTAGCTGATTGGCTAAATGAGAATAATTACCAGTTTCCCACTAGTAGCGCTTATATTTTAGACAGTTACGTTGATAAAGGATGGTATTTCACAGCGATTAAAATTGATGTCGAGTCAATTTCACCAGGCCTGACTCAGCAATTGCGTCAAGGCCATATGGTTCCCCTCCAACTTAAGTTTCCCACTGATAAAATTATTTACCCTTTAAAAATTTCTTCGGTGATGGGAGATTTCAAGCCTTCTAATTATTACCCACTAGAAGATTATCTGAAACAACTTAAGACAGAAGTCCAAAAATTAAAGGGAGAAGATATTGGGCTATTACCAGAATCAATTCCACCAGAACTCCTCCGAATTGCACCATATTATCCTCAAAAAGTCGGCCTCTTAATTTATGTCTTTACCTCAGCCAATAAACAAACTATCTCTGGCTTTGGAACCCAATATGCTGGCTGGGTTAAAAAAGAGACTATTGAGGAGTTAGCTTTTGATGACCAAGGCGACCCCTGGCTTAGGCCAGCTAAAGATAAATATTTTTTGACTAAATTGACTCGCTGGATGGCCTATAGTGAGATGACTTATGATTTATACTTGAGAAACGCTTCAGATAATAACTTAGTCAATGCTCGACCGCTTGAGGGAGCAACTGAAATTTGGTTTTGGATAGTCATGGCAGCCAGTTTAATGGTGCTGATGGGGATAGGGGTAGCTTTTGTATATTTGTCGAGAAAATAAATCTTAAAAATAACCAATAACCAAGAAACAAGGATACAAAAAATATCTAATAATCAATAACCAAATTCCAATATCCAATATTCAAACTTTTTGGTTATTGTATCTTGTATCCTTGCATCTTTAGCTTATATGCCCAATGATATCTTATCCAAAACTGCTCCTCGAGAATCCGCTAAGCTTCAGAAATTTTCTATTCTGGGAATAATTCTGGTAATTGTTTTAGCTATTGTTTTGATTTTACTTGGTGAGCGATTCATTTTTGATCTAAATCGTTGGGTTAATCCAGTCATTGAAAAACAAGGGCAAGATACTTACCGAATTTTTCAATTGGATCAGCCGAATAAACTGATAAAAACAGCTCAAGCTATGGTCTCGGGATTAAGCGCCGAGCGGTCCAAATTAGCTCCTGGGGTTAGCGTTTATTATCCAACCAAAGAAAAGGGGAAATATTTAACCTATAAGCTTTTGATTCATGCTGCTTTTATTATTCCAGTTTTCCTTTTAGTTTTTCTGTTTTACTATTTAGTGAAAATTAGAGAGCAAAAAGAGGGCTGGCGAGTGGTTGTTTACGCTTATATGGTTTTTGCTTTTTGGATGATAGCCCATCTTTTAGGGGAGGCGGTTAAATATATTTCCTATCAATACAAAAACGCAGCTATTTATATTGTTTTAGGCTTATTAGTGGCTATCATAACCCCCTTAGCTATTTTTTTGCAGAAAAAGCACCGCTAAAGAATTTTCTAAATTTTTTTGGCTAGAAGCAAATTAAAATATGTATGAAATTAAAAAGGTAAAAGTTTTATCTCTGGCTAAGATTAGCGCTTGTCTTGGTTTAGTCAGTAGTTTTATTTTTGCCTTAATCGCATTGATTCCTTATTTTTTGGGGGTGTTTTTTTCTCCAGGTTGGGCTTCTTATTCTGGTTTCCCGTTGCTCGTTTTACTGATTATCCCAATTTGTACTATTATTAGCTTTGTCAGTGGGCTTGTTTTAGGTTTGGTTTATAACTTCATTGCCTCGCACTTTGGCGGTATTGAAATGGGCATTGTTTTAAAAGAAGAAAAGAAAGAATAGGTTAATATAAACAATTACCATAAGCAACAGACAGCTGAGACATCGTTATGGGCTGTTTTTATTTATTTTATTTATTGCTCATTGGCTATCGGTTTGACCCCCGTTTTTTATTAGAGTAAAATAGAAGAAGTTCTTGAGGTTAATTCTTAAGGAGGTCTTATGCCCAGAACAAAAGCAAGGTTTAATCAGGTCCAAAAACGAGATGGTCGAATTGTTGATTTTGACCAGTCTAAAATCACTCAAGCTATTTTCAAGGCTTTAACTGCTGCTAAAAAAGGTAATAAAAGAATTGCCCAGAAATTATCAGACCAAGTAATTGACCTTTTAAATAGGAGATTTAAAAAAGGGGACATTCCTCAAATAGAAGAGATTCAAGATATTGTTGAGGAGGTTTTGATTATTAATGGCTATACAGAGGTAGCTAAGGCCTATATTTTATATCGCGAACAGCGCCGCCGAATTAGAGAAGCCACCACTGCCATTGATGAGGCAGTGGAGATGGTTGACAAATATATTCAAGAATTAGATTGGCAAGTCAAGGAAAATGCTAATATGGCCTATTCCTTGCAGGGGTTGAATCACTATGTTGTTTCAGCGGTGGCCAAGAAATACTGGCTTAATAAAATTTATCCTCAAGAGATTAGAGAGGCAGTTAATAGTGGTGATTTACATTTACATAACTTAGATTGTTTGGCTTGCTATTGTATGGGCTGGGACCTTTATGACTTGTTGCTTAAAGGATTTGGCGGAGTTTCTGGAAAAGTCGAGTCAAAACCAGCTAAACATCTCCAGACTGCCTTAGGTCAGATGGTCAATTTCTTTTATACCCTGCAGGGAGAAATCGCCGGAGCAGTCGCTTTCAGTTCTTTTGATACTTTATTAGCTCCCTTTATTAGGTATGACCATTTGGATTATCGCCAAGTTAAACAGGCCATGCAGGAGTTTCTATTTAACTGCAGTGTGCCTACCCGGGTTGGTTTCCAGACTCCCTTTGAAAATCTTACTTTAGATATCAGACCTTCACCCACTTTAGCTAATCAGCCAGTGATTATTGGTGGCCGACCACAAAAGGAAACTTATGGCGAATTTCAACAAGAGATGAGTCTCCTTAACCGGGCTTTTTATGAGTGTATGATAGAAGGGGATAGGCATCAGCGAATTTTTACTTTTCCTATTCCCACTATCAATATTACTAAAGACTTTCCTTGGGATGACCCTAATTTGAATCCCTTATGGGAGGCGACAGCTAAGTATGGAACTAATTATTTTGCTAATTTCATTCATTCTGATATGAAGCCGGAGGATGTCAGAAGCATGTGTTGTCGATTGAGATTATCAAATAAGGAGCTTTACAAACGGGGTGGCGGGCTGTTCGGCTCAAATCCTTTAACTGGTTCCATAGGGGTGGCCACGATTAATTTACCGCGGATCGGCTATCTCTCCAAGACTAGAAAAGAGTTTTTAGAGCGAGTGGCTAAAGTAATGGATTTAGCCCGGGATAGTTTAGAAGCTAAAAGAAAGATTCTAGAAAACTTCATCGAAAAAGGCCTTTATCCTTATTCCAGATATTGGTTAGCGGGAGTTAAGAAAATGAGGGAGAACTACTATGGCAATCATTTTTCAACTATTGGTTTAGTAGGCATAAACGAAGCCCTCTTGAACTTTCTTGGGCAGGATGTTGGTTCTCGAACCGGCAAGAGATTTGCTCTTGAAATTTTAGACTTTATGCGCCAGAAATTGGTTAAGTATCAGGAAGAAACTGGTAATTTATATAATTTAGAAGCTACGCCGGCTGAAGGAACTAGTTACCGCCTGGCTTTAAAGGACAAACAGCAATATCCAGATATAATTACGGCTGGCACCAAAAAAACGCCATATTATACCAATAGTTCTCAGTTACCGGTCAATTATACTAACGATATTTTTAAGGCCTTAGAACTTCAAGATGAAGTTCAATCTAAATATACTGGGGGGACAGTTTTACACCTTTTTTTAGGAGAAAGGGTTTCTGATATTCGGGCCACTAAGAATTTAGTCAAAAAAATCTTTGAAAAATTTCATTTGCCTTACATTACCTTAACTCCCACTTTTTCCATTTGTCCTCACCATGGTTATCTTGCTGGTGAACACTTCACTTGCCCTAAGTGCGTAGTTCATCAGCCTTGCGAAGTTTATTCCCGAGTGGTTGGCTACATTCGGCCAGTTCAGCAGTGGCATCTGGGCAAAAGAGAAGAATTTAAAGACCGAAAAGTATTTAAGGTTAAAAAATGAAAAATGTTAATTGGCGGCTTGGAAAAATTAACCTTGCTTGATTATCCAGGGAAAATTGCGGCTACTCTTTTTACTCTTGGTTGTGATTTTCGTTGCCCTTTTTGTCAAAACCCAGAATTAGTTGACCTAAATAAAATAGGAAAACAGCCTCTAATAAAAGAAGAGGTGTTTTTTAATTTTTTAAAATCACGCCGAGGTCTTTTAGACGGGGTTTGTTTGACTGGCGGGGAACCCCTTATTCAGCCAGATTTAATTGATTTTATTAAAAAAATAAAGCAGGAAGAATTTTTAGTTAAGTTAGATACCAATGGCAGTCAGCCAGAAATATTGAAGAATCTTTTTCAAGAAAATCTTTTAGATTTTGTGGCCATGGACATTAAGAACTCGCCTGAGAAATATGCTCAAACGGCGGGCAGGCAAGTTGATTTTAAAAATATCAGTCAAAGTATCGAATTGATTAGAAACAGCGGAATAGATTACGAGTTCCGAACCACCGCCGCGCCAAATTTAATTGATAGAAAAGAAATAAAAAAAATAGGCCAATGGCTTGAAGGAGCTAAATCTTTTGCCCTTCAGCAGTTTAGAGCAGAAAAGACCTTGAATAAATCATGGCAAAAAATCAAGCCTTATTCTGAAAAAGAATTAAAAGAGATGGTTAAAATTCTAAAACCTTATTTCAAGCAGGTAGAGTTACGTGGCCTATGAGCAAATCCAAAATTCTTCTTTGTCTTTGCTTAGCTTTTATTAGTGGAATTTTCCTTGATTCTTTAATAGTAATCTCCCAGTCAATTTGGCTGGGAATTTTAATTTTGGCAGTTATTTTGATTGTTTTTGGATTGAGGGACAGAAAAATAATGGTGGCTGGATTTTGTTTATTAGTTTTGGCTGGGGGAGGATGGCGCCATCAAATATTCTCTAGCCCTGAGAAGATTAAGACAATTAGCCAATTTTATAATCAAGAAAATACTTTTAAGGGAACTATCATTAAAGAACCAGAGAAAAGAATTAATCAAACAAAATTCCAAGTTAGGGCTAAAGAAATCCCTGGAAAAATATTAGTCACCACTGGATTATATCCAGAATATTATTATGGTGATGAAATAGAAATCAGCGGCCAACTCAAAGAGCCACCCCAATTTGAAGATTTTAATTATCGAGAGTATTTAGCCAAAGACAAAATTTATTCAGTGATTTATTATCCCCAGATTAGATTAGTCGCCAAAAATCAAGCTAATTGGTTTTATCAAATAATTTTTAATTTTAAAAACAAATTAAGAAAGGCTATTGATAAAACACTTTTGCCACCTCAAAGCAGCATTCTTAAAGCAGTCTTTTTAGGAGATAAATGGGGACTTTCCAATAATTTAAAAGAAAAACTTAATTTAACTGGCCTCCGCCACATTGTCGCCATCTCAGGAATGCACATGATTATTATGAGCCAAATTCTGCTTTTTCTGGCTTTAGCTTTGGGGCTTTGGCGAGGCCAAGCCTTTTATTTTGTTTTAATTTTGTTGACAGTTTATATTATTATGATTGGGGCGCCTGCTTCGGCAGTCCGGGCTGGTCTGATGGCTGGTTTGCTTTTATTAGCTCAAAAAGTAGGCCGTCTCCGTAGCGCTGATCGAGCAGTAGTTTTTGCCGCCACTGCTATGCTAGCTATCAATCCATCACTTTTGGCAGCTGATGTTGGTTTTCAACTTTCTTTCATGGCTACTTTGTCCATTATCTACCTTAAGCCAATCTTTGATGAAAAAATCGCCAATTGGCCTAATCCATTTCATTTAAGGGATATTTTAACTATGACTTTAGCCGCCCAATTAGGTACTTTGCCCCTTTTAATTTTTCATTTTGGCCGCCTTTCTTTAATTTCGCCTTTAGCTAATTTACTGATTGTTCCTCTTTTGCCCATGATTATGATTTCCGGTCTAGTTCTTAGCCTGGTTGGCCTTATCTGGCTCCCTTTGGCTAAAATCATCGCTTGGCCAGTTTGGTTTTTATTAAGTTATTTGGTTAAAATAATTGATTATCTTTCATCTTTTCCTTTGGCGGCCTATGAATTTAAAAATATCTCTTGGATAATCCTGTTGGGATATTATTTATTCTTAATTCTAATTATTTTTAAATGGTCAAAACCAAAAAAACTACTTATCCAACCTTAGGGATTTTATTGCTTGCTACCATCCTCATCTGGCTGGCTGTTTTTGAGCAAGCTGAGAGTAATCTCTTAGAAGTTACTTTCTTTGATGTGGGACAAGGCGATGCCATTTTTATTGAGACCCCTTATAGTCGGCAAGTTTTAATTGACGGTGGGCCAGATGCTACTGTTTTAGAGAAATTAAGTCAGGCGATGCCTTTTTATGATAGAAGTATTGATTTAATTATTCTAACTCATCCTGATGCTGACCATTTGGCTGGTTTGGTTAAAGTTCTTGAATATTATCAAGTGGGGCATATTTTGACTTCTGGCCTCAAGAAAGATACCGCCACTTACGGAAGATGGCAAGAGCTTATCAAGGAGAGAAATATTCCTTTAACCAAAGCTCAGGCTGGTCAAATAGTTGTTTTAGAGAAGGAGATAAGTTTAAAGATTCTTTGGCCCGAGCAAGCACTGATGGAGTCATTTTTAAGAAAAGTTAATAATGCTTCCGTAGTCACTCAATTAATCTATGGGCAAACAGAATTTCTTTTACCTGGTGATATTGAAAAAGAAATAGAAGAGCGTTTGCTTAATCGTCCGCCAGCCGGCGGATTAGTTTCAGATGTTTTAAAAGTATCTCATCACGGCAGCAAGACTTCCAGTAGCCACAACTTCATCAAAGCAGTTAACCCACAGATATCAGTAATTTCTGTGGGGGCTAATAATCGTTTTGGACACCCTCATTTGATAATTTTAGACCGATTAAAGAACTCAGTGATTTATCGAACAGATAAAAATGGCGATATTGAAATCTCCACTGATGGAGTCTTGCTTGAGGTAAAAACCGAAAAATAGTTGTCAAAAATCTTTTTTTAATCTAAACTGAAGGATTATGAAAGAAACAATTACCCCCAGTCTTAAAGAAAGAACCGTGGTCATTATCAAGCCCGACGGAGTTAAAAGAGGCCTAATTGGGGAGATGATTGCTCGGTTTGAAAAAGCTGGCTTAAAAATTATTGCCTTAAAGTTAGTCCAGCCAACTAAAGAGCAATATCAGGCTCAATATCCATCGACTCGTCAGTATTTGAGCCAATTAGGTGACAAAACCTTAAGGACCTATAAACAATATGGCCTTAGTGCTAAAAAAGAACTAGGTACTATTGATAAATTTAAAATAGGCCAGAAAGTTAAACAATGGCTGGTAGATTTTATGTCTTCTGGCCCAGTGGCGGCCATGATTGTTCAAGGCCCTCACGCGGTTGATAATGTCCGAATGATTATTGGGCCAACCTTGCCTGTTTTTGCTCCGCCTGGCACTATCCGAGGTGATTTTTCAGGTGATTCACCTGCCTTGGCTAATGCGGCTAAAAGGGCAGTCAAGAATTTAGTTCATGCTTCGGGTAACCTCAAAGAGGCAAAGAAGGAAATCAAGCTTTGGTTTGCTCCGGAAGAAATTCACGATTACCAGAGAGCAGAGGAAGAGATAATGTTTTAAGTATTTTTTCAACCTATTGACAGACCTTGGAGATAGTGATATGTTGATAATGGCTTTGCTAGGCAAGATTTTCTTTAGATTTTGAGCTAATCTTCATAGCCTGGGAGCGTTGTTCCGTTAGTTTCGATGAGCCCTTTGGAGTTCTGACAGATTAACAGGCATGCACCCACTTGGTGTTATAAGTCGAAATTCTAGAGAATGCTCACTTGCTAGCAAGGCCATTTGTTATTAGTAGTCTCTTGAGTGGTTTGTTTTGAAAAAGGAGATTTAAAGAAAGGAGGAGGCAATGAAGTGTAAGTCTTGTGGGGAAGAAATTGATGTTAAAGATTTAAGAATAGGCAAAGGAAATCCTAGTTGCAAAGTAAAGTGTCCTTTTTGTGAAGCAATAAATCATATCAAATGTCGCCATAAGACTGGTAAACCAAAAAAGACGAGGATTGTCTCGCCTCAGCGTTCTTTAAGAAAGTAATTTTTCCAAAATCAATTATGACATCGCCTTGTTAATTATCAAAAAAACACCTTAACAAGGCGTTTTCTTTTTGTGGTCGGGCTGGGGGGATTCGAACCCCCGATCCCACGCACCCCATGCGTGTGCCTTAAACCACTAGGCCACAGCCCGGTTATTTAGTTTTTGACATGGTCTTAATACATTTAGTGCAGGCCTTAACTCGTTTACCATTAGCAAGACGAACCCATTGCAGATTAGGGTATTTTCTTTTTTTAGTAGTTGGGTTATACTTACCTCGAAGCTTTTTGCGGACAGTGGCTACCATTGATTTTTTACCGCAAATAGCACATCGTCTAGCCATAATAGATTATCATATCATCTCAATTATAAATTATCAAGCCCTATGGAAACCTTTATTATCTTAATTTTTCAGCTAGCTGTTCTTCTAATGTCAGTAGTTATTCATGAGTTTGCCCATGGTTGGATGGCATTTCAATTAGGCGATTCAACAGCTAAATATTATGGTCGGCTAACTTTAAATCCTTTAAAACATTTAGATTTTTGGGGATCGTTTATTGTCCCTTTGATGATTTTTATTTTTTCCGGCGGCCAGGCTATCTTTGGCTGGGCCAAGCCAGTTCCTTTTAACCCTTATAATCTTCGTGACCAGCGCTACGGGATGGCCAAAGTAGCCATGGCTGGGCCAGGAGCTAATCTTTTAGTCGCTTTAGTTTTTGGCCTTTCTCTGCGCTTTATGCCTCTTGAGGTCCCTGCTTTAGCTGGCCTAGTTCAAATATTTAGCTTAATTGTTATTTTAAATATTCTTTTAGCTATTTTTAATTTAATTCCTTTACCTCCCTTAGATGGTTCTAAAATTCTTTTTACCTTTTTACCTTATTCTTGGCAGAAGGCCAGAGTATTTTTAGAACAGTATGGAATGATTTTTTTGCTTCTGTTTATCTTCTTTGCCTTCCGCTGGATTTTGCCCTTAGTTTTTCTGATTTACCAGCTGATTGTGGGCCAAGGTTTGTAAGTTACCTCTTTAATTAAAGGATTCAAAAACCCCTGAATAAGTCAGGGGTTTTTGTTACCAGCCTATCAAATAAATTTATTTCCTTTCTTCCAATTTCACCGTGGTAGTGCCTATTTTATCTTCTCTAAGAATTTTTATTTCCGCTAAATCACCGGGCTTGCATTTTTGGATAAGGTCTTGAAGGGAACTTTTCTCGGTAATTTTTATTTTATTAAATTCTAAAATAATATCGCGCTCCATTAGGCCAGCTTTAGCAGCTGGGCTATTAGGAACTACTGCCGGATCACCAACTCCTGGTTCACGAATAATTAAAGCACCATGGTCAACTGGTAAATTGATATTAAGTCTTTTGGCAAACTCTTCCTGAAGTGCCTTATTGATTAAGATATAACGGACACCTAAAAATGGTCGGACAATCCGGCCGTATTTTTTCAAGTCAGCTAAATCTTTTTTGGCGTTATTGACAGGAATAGCAAAACCAATATTCTGAGCGCCTAAAACAATAGCCACATTAATGGCAATAACTCTACTATCAAGATTAACCAAGGGACCACCAGAATTACCTGGATTAATTGCTGCGTCAGTTTGGATAAGCCCACGTAGTTCAGCAGTATGACCAGAGAGGCCGTCACGGGCCGTAATAAAGCGACTTAAGCCTGAGACAACCCCGGTGGAAACAGTATTTTGAAAAGCACCTAGGGCATTCCCAATGGCAACAACATCCTGTCCTAATTCCACTTTTGAGGAGTCACCTAAGTCTAAAATAGGAAATTTCCTCCCTTTAGCATTTTTAACTTTAAGAATGGCCACATCATTGACTGGGTCACGAGCTAAAATTTCTGATTGATATTCTTTTTCATCAGTGGTGACGATGGTGTAATCCACATTTGGTGAAATAATCACATGGCGGTTGGTTAAAATAATACCGTCTGGCGAAACGAAAAAGCCACTGCCACCACCAATTTTAACTCGTTGCCTGCCTTCTTGCCGATATTGAGGAATCGGTTGACCATAAGGGCCAAGAAATTCATCAAAGGGTTGAACATAGTATTTTCTGATTTTCGGTAAGTCCTTGCTGATGATAATACTAACCACGGCTGGACTTACTTTTTTAACTACGTCAATAACAGGTGATTTTTTAGCCATAATTATTTTTCTCCTTTAGTTAATCTTATTATTTTTTATTATATTTTATTGACTAGACCTAGTCAATATTATATCATATTTAAAGATTAACGGTTAGCCCTCGTAGCTCAGTGGATTAGAGCAGCTCACTCCTAACGAGCAGGTCACACGTTCGAATCGTGTCGAGGGCACCCGACAAGACATAAAAGGGGATGTAGCTCAGTTGGTTAGAGTGTCTGCGTGGCACGCAGAAGGTCGCGGGTTCGAATCCCGCCATCTCCACTAATTATGCCGAGGTAACTCAGAGGTAGAGTGTCTCTCTGAAAAAGAGAAAGTCGGCGGTTCGATTCCGCCCCTCGGCACCAGAAGCGGGTGTCGTATAGTGGTTATTATACATCCTTGCCAAGGATGAGATGGCGGTTCGACTCCGCTCACCCGCTCAAAAATAGCCAAAAGTTGAAAATTTAGGAAGCCTGAAAAGCTTGACACATTTCTGATAATGTGCTAACATATAGAAAATCCCTAAAAGGGGATTTTTTAATTTGTCTAAAAGCATATGTATACCAACTCTAAATTTTCAGCTTCTTTGGCTTTAATTAGTTTGGTTAATAGCTTGGTTTTTCCTCAGTATTCTTGGACTGGCTATTCTTTAGCTGATTGGGACTCCATTGTCCTGCCAGAGATTAAACTAATTCCTCTTGAGGGATTAGTTACTCTTTATGGCCAGGCTTTGATTCAGCCAGCTAATCCAGATACCCCAGTAGTGGTGGCTCAATATTGGGTTATTATCACTGCTTATTCCAGCACCTTTGACCAAACTGACTCCACCCCTTTTATCACTGCCTCAGGAACTTATGTTCGTAATGGGGTAGTCGCCTGTAACTTCTTAAGGTTCGGCACTAGGATAAGGCTTCCTCATCTTTATGGAGAAAAAATCTTTGTAGTTGAGGACCGGATGGCTCCTCGAAACAGTCACAAAATGGACATTTGGTTTGCCAGCCAGTGGCAGGCTAAACAGTTCGGAGTCAAAAAAGCCAAAGTAGAAGTGCTGGAAGTATAAAAAGACCCCTTGAAAAAGCGGGTCTTTTTATATTGATGCCGCGGGTGGGACTCGAACCCACATGGGTTATTCGCCCACATGATTTTAAGTCATGCGCGTATACCAATTCCGCCACCGCGGCAAAAAAAACAGAGGCCACGACCGGAATCGAACCGGTATAAACGGTTTTGCAGACCGTTGCCTAACCACTCGGCCACGTGGCCCTTCTGCTAGTTTACCACAAATTCAATAAAATTCAACCCTTTTTAATTTTCTGAAGAAGTTTTTCAACTTGTTGGGCCTTAATTTCTGCCTGGTCTATTTCAAATATAATTTTGGGCACTATTTTCATAGTTAGTTTTTTATTGAGTAACTGCTGGAGGTGAAAAATATTTCTTTCTAAAATATGCAGGACTGGCTCAGTTTTTTCAGTGGGCATAACACTGATTTTAATTCTGGCCTGTCTTAAATCTGGTGAGCTTTCTACTTTAGTAATAGTGACCAAGGCATTGCCAAAATCAATTTCCCGTAAAAATAAATTACTGATTTCATGCCTTAAAAGTTCGTTTACTTTTTGGATTCGTTGGGACATAGTTAAATCTCTCTTTTTTTCCTTTCCTCTTGGTAGATTTCTAAAATATCTCCTTCTTCAATAGTGGTGGTTCCTTGAAAGAGAATGCCGCATTCTTGTCCTTTGGCCACTTCTTCCGCATCTTTTTTATCCCGTTGCAGCTGAATTATCTTTCCTTGGCCTATTTTTTTCTTCTCTCGAATTACTTCAATTAAGCCACCCCTTTCCACTTGGCCAGTGGTCACCCGACCACCAATAATTTGGCGGTCTTTTTCTTTTCGGAAGAGAGCTAAAATTTTAACTTTACCCAAGACCTTTTTAATTATCTCTGGTTCTAAAAGCTGAGAAAGCAATTCTCTGACTCCCTGAATTAACTCATAGATTACCTCAAAAAGTAAAATTTTTACTTTTCTTTGCTGAGCTAATTCTTTGATAGTTGAACTGACTTTAACTCGAAAGCCGATTATTTTAGCTCGAGCTGATTCGGCTAATTTAATATCTGATTCATTAATTTCACCAATTTCCGCTTTGAGAATTCTTAAAATAACTTCTTCGGAAGGAATGCTTTTAAGAGATTCTCTGATAGCCTCCAAAGAACCATGAACATCAGCTTTTAAAATGATGTTAAGAATTTTTTTATCTGGATCAAAAACTAAAACTTCTTTTTCCTCTTTCCTTTTGGCAGTTTTTTTGGCCACCCTGGCTTGAGCTTCCTCAAGGATATCAAAGACAAAGAATTTCTCTCCCACTTGAGGAACTTGGTCAAAGCCAGTAACAATGACTGGCATGGAAGCAGTGGCTACCTCAAGCGGCTGCCACTGAAAATCTTCCATTGTTTTAATCCGTCCCATGGCTGAGTCAGTCCCGACAATATCTTTGTTTTTCAAAGTACCTTCCTTAACTAAAAGAGTAGCCGTCGCTCCTCGCTGGGCATCCCGATAGGATTCAATGACTACTCCAGAAGCTAATTCCTCTGGTTTGCTTTTTAGTTCTTCCATTTCTGCCACTAAAAGAATCATTTCTAAAAGGCTGTCAATGCCCTGACCAGTTTTGGCAGAAATATTTACTGAAGGTATTTGACCGCCTAAGGATTCGACCATAATTTCATTTTTTGATAACTCTTCTTTGGCTTTTTCTGGCTGAGCTTCTTTTTTATCAATTTTATTTAAAGCAACAATTAAGGGAATGCTAGTTTTTTTAATATGAGTGATTGCTTCTTTGGTTTGGGGTTTAACGCTTTCTTCAGCGGCCACTACTAAAATAGCAATATCAGCTACCTTGGCGCCGCGTGAGCGCATGGCTGAAAAAGCTTCATGGCCAGGGGTGTCAATAAAAGTAATTTTTTTACCATGATGTTCTATTTGGTAAGCACCAATATGTTGGGTAATGCCACCAGCTTCTTTTTCAGCGATATGCGTTTTGCGGATGTAATCTAAGATACTAGTTTTGCCATGGTCAACATGCCCCAAGATAACTACTACGGGGGGACGAAGTTGGCGACTATGCTTTTTTTTATCTGTATCTTTTGGCATTTTTTTCTTTTTCGAATTTTGAATTTAGAAGATAGTTAGGCCTGGGGGTGGTTCGGTCATTTAGCCAAATAAAAAAAGCTAAGTTCTAAATTCTATATTCTATATTCTACCCTTTCACCCCTGCTTTTTTTAGAGCCCCTAATTCCTCTTTAGATAAAGGATATTTTGATTGGCCTGTTTCGATTGGTTTGGTATAAATTCTGGTACCTTCCCGACTGTAAAGGCTAGAGATAACTAGACCATTATCTTGGAAATCGAGAAGGGCAATGGCAAAGCTTTGGTCTCCGCCAGTTTCTTTAAAGGGATTAAACCGAACCACGCCAACTTTCTGGATGCTCTGGGTAGCCATTTTCTCTAACACTTTTGAAGATTTAAATAGCTCTTTTACATCCGCTTCCGATTTTTTTAGGCGCTTGATTTCTTCAGAAAGCACTCCTTCTAAATCAGAGGCTTTTTTCCCAGCAAAAAATACTTTTAGCTTTTTCTTGATTTGCCAAAGCTTAAGATGGAGAAAAATATTCCAAATCACTACCAAAGCAAGGATAGTAAAAAATAACAAAAAAATCGGGTTGTCAATTAGAATTGTTTTCATGGCGGAGAGGGTGGGATTCGAACCCACGTGTCCGTAAAGGACCATCGGTTTTCGAGACCGTGCCGGTATGACCACTTCGGTACCTCTCCGTATTGATTAAATTACCATTTTTTATTGGCTTGGTCAAACAAAAAACGGCATTTGGTAAAAATGAGCCAAATGCCGTTAGCGAAGAACTTCAATATTGTTCAATCAATTTTTTGACCATCTGGTAGCGGGGAACAACACTGGTGGCTTGTTCGACCGGCTCAGTTCTTCTTTCTTTAACATAGTTCCAGAGTACCCAGACTAGGTCAGCCACACTCCGCTCAAAGAGTCGTTGGTCCACTAACTTAGCAAATTCAGAGACCTCTCTTTCCTCTAGATAGGCCTGAACCATTACCTCTTTATCAGCAGAGGATATTTCTCCTGTCTTGCCCACCGAAGTAAGGAATCGGGCCAGGGTAAAAGATGGATCACCGTAGCTGACTTTCTGCCAATCTAAGAAAATCACTTGGCCATCTTTCCAATAGGTGTTTCCCGTATGGGCTCCATCGAAATTAAAAACCCAGGGCGATTTTTCTAATAGCGGCTCAAAACCCTTCAGAATTTTTTCTGCCTGGTTGACCACTTTCTCGATTTTCCCTACCCACTCAAAGACGCTTTCTTGTGCCTTTTGTAAAGACGCCTTGGCAATTTCAAGCAAGCGCTCTCGCCAGGTCTCGACATTGGTTAGATAAGAGTAGCGAGTGAACCCCCTTCGGAAAGGAAAGTTTTCCGGGGTGATGTTTTGTGAGTTGAGCAGAGCGATTGCTTGAGCAGCAGCTATCAGATGTTCGTTGGAAAGTGGTTTTAAGTTGTTAAAGCAGGTGATTCCCGAGACAAACTCTTGAATCATCAAGGGAAGCATAAACCGTTCTGGGTCAACGAAATAGGAGCTTGGTCCCAAGCCAGTTTCTCCCAGGCGCCTCAAAATAACATGTTCTTCAGGTATCCGTAACCATTCTCCGGCTCGGTAAGTTTTCGGATTTATCATCCGCAGGCAATAGGCCTCGTCATCTTTTTCCAGTCGGTAATGGAGGTGATTGTGTTCACTAATCAAACGTATCATCGAGATTCCGCTTAAATCAAGAGGATTGTACTTTTCAAGGTACTCTTGAATTTCTCCAATGGTGGGTTTTTTATTCGCCATTGTTAGCCCTCCCTTTTATTATATTTTAAGACAACTAGTTTAATAGAATACCATAAAAAAACAATAAGTCAATAGTGGGCGGTAGAGGATTCGAACCTCTGACCTTTCGGATGTAAGCCGAATGCTCTAGCCACTGAGCTAACCGCCCTGCTGTATTATTATACCCCTAAGTTTAAAAATATCAATAAGCTAAAAAGAAAAAAGGCGAATTCCTTGTGGGAATTCGCCTGAATAAATCTTTCAAACCTCCTTGACCCTCCTTTTACTGACCACTGGCTGGGCCGACAATCCTGAAGATGACCCGTCGGTTAGGTTTACCCCCTTCTTTGGTCGTGTTTTCGACTACTGGCTTATCCTCGCCGACCGAGACATACTGGAGGATGAGGTTAGGCATCACTTTTTCCCGAGAGAGACCATAATCTTTCTCAAACAGATTAAGGGCTGCCATGGTCACCGCCAGGGCTCTTTTTCTGGCCAATTTGGCATTATAGTCTTCTGAGCCCATCAGACAGGCATGTCCTTCGGCCTGAAGCCGGTATTCCGAGTGTTCTTTCAACCACTTAACCATGGTGGGAATTTTTTCCCGCTCTTCAGGCTTCAGCCGGAAACTGTTAAAGTCGAAATAGATGGTTACCTCAGGAGGTGCCGCTTCAAGCAGAACCACCTCTTTCGCTTCCACAGGTGCTAATACCTTCTTTTCGGCTGGGGGAGGTGGCGGTACTTGAGCTTCTTCCTTCGGCTTTTTTGCCGCCTCGGCTAATTCAGGAACAAATACCATGCCGACCACATGCCACCAATGTTCTAATTTGTTTCTGAGTTGGCCGTCACCGAGGCCTGCCCCAAGATCGCCTCTTACTCCGCTTTTGGTAAAGTTCTCGCCACCGCTGCCGCTAATGGCCAGAGAATCAGACTCGCTCTTGGCCACCTCTTTTGAGCCGGCTTTTATCACCGTGAAGTGGGTCATCCCTTTGTTCATCAAAGGAATGAGCGAAGTGTATAAGAGTTTATCGGCGTCCTTGTCAGGTTCTCCTTCGATTTTATTGGCCCATATCGGGAGGTAGCCTTCCCCTAATAGAAAATCGAGTGGTTTTTTTTCGCCTTTGGGGATAGGCACTAGCTTGATCTCGCCATTTTTTTCCCTTTTCTTGCCGAAGTCTTTGTGGAGAACAAGGGCATCTTTCTTGTAGCTGTAGAAAGGCGGGATCCATCGTTTTACAATAGGCAACACATTGAAAATCCCGATTGGGTTATGGCGGAGTCTGTTTTTCTTGGCCATTTTCCTTGTCACTACCGAAGGGACGATCCCTAACGGTGAAGATCCGTCAGTCTCAAAGTCGCCAAAGAAAGCCTGAATTGACTGACCCCCGACAAACATCGGCTCCAGAAAATTCCGCTCGACGTTCACGTTGCCGATGCCAGTGGCCTCTGCCTTAGCGTTGGCCTTCGCCTTTACATCAATATCAATATCGATATCAGGCGGCGGCGGCGGGGGCGGAGGACATTTTTTCCCTCCGGAATATACTCCCGAGGGCATCACCAGGGCTATCACAAGAACCAAAAGAAATACACTGAGCAAAATCTTTCTCATCTCTCTTACCTCCTTGTCTCTTTAGTGTTTCAGATTTACTGACTCAATTCTTTTCTGTAAAAACAACCATCACCTCCTTTCTTTTTATTTTGATATCAAGGGACTAATAAAAAAACCAACTTCCTCCAGTTAGTTTTTGATGAGTAATCTTAGCAGATTTTATTAAATGTGTCAAGCCCTGAGGGAATTTTTCTTTGATTGGTGCCCAGGGCGGGACTCGAACCCGCACGCTCTGACGAGCACAGCTCCTCAAGCTGCCGCGTATGCCAATTCCGCCACCTGGGCTTTATTTTTTTAATTCTTTTAATCGCGCTTCTTTAGCTGATTTTTTGCGGATATAGTAAAGTTTAGCGCGACGGACTTTGCTTTTTTTAACTACTTCTATTTTTTTAATCAGCGGTGAGTGAAGGGGAAAGATTCTTTCTACACCAACCCCGTGACTAATTTTTCTTACTATAATAGTGGCATTAATGCCCTGACCATGTTTTTTGGCAATAACTAAACCCTCAAAGCTTTGGATTCTTTCTTTGCCAGCTTCTTTGATTTTTTGATAAACCCGGACAGTATAACCGGGTCTAATTTCTGGTAATTTTTTCAGTTGTTTCTTATTAAATAAATCTAGTTTGTTCATGGGTAAGGGACGATGAGAGCTGGACAATCCCTACAAAGCTTGTAACACTTTTTTTAAATCCTGAGGGAGCGCTGATTTAAGTTCAACTATCTTACCATTAGCTAATTGGAATTTCAAGTAATGAGCATGGAGAAACTGTCTGGGTAAATTTTCTGGAGAGGGTCGTCTTTTAAACCTATATTGCTTATCTCCAGCCAGGGGATGGCCAATAGAAGATAAATGAACTCTAATTTGGTGGGTCCGACCTGTTTTAGGGATGACTTTTAGTAAAGTATAATCCTTAAAACTTTTTAAAACTTTGTATTCCGTCCAAGCTTTTTTAGATTTTTTATCCAATAAAGCGCTTCTTTTCCTGTAATCTTTTTTAGAAAAGCTAATCGCTTTGGTAATAATCCCTTTTTTATCTTTAATCTGACCAATCACTAAAGCCAAATAATATTTGGCTATTTTGCCTTCTTGAAATTGCTTTTTTAAATATTTAAAAGCAGAATTATTCTTAGCCACCACTATTAAGCCAGAAGTATCTTTATCTAATCGGTGAACTAAGCCTGGTCTTAATGGGTCATCACCGACATTTTTAATCGAAGGGCAATAGGCGATTAGGCCATTTACTAAAGTATCATTTTGTTGAGAGCTGGTCGGGTGAACGAGTAAACCAGCCGGCTTATTGATGACTATCGCATCCTTATCTTCCCAGACAATCTTTAACTTAATCGAAGGATTTGCTCTAAGGGGCATTATAGGTCTTAAGAATATTATTTTTATCATATCAAACTCTTCTTAAAAAATCCAGCTTGTTAATATTAACCTCTTGACTTTTAATCTCTGGATAAAATAGAATAGTTTATAGAGTAACCGAGTATAAAAATTAACTACTTTTCTTGTCTGATTCAGCTAAATAATATTGAAAATATTATTTAGCCAGCTGACAAGAATAATCTTTTTATGAAAAAAATAGTTCCTTCACTAACTATTTTATCTCTAATTATTAGTTTAAGCTTATCTTTAATACCACCTGTCCAGGCCCAGGAAGATACCCTCCATTTTGTCATGACGGTTAAATGGGGGAATGTTCAAGGAGAAGTTACAGATTGGGCCGAGTCAAATTTTGACGGTTCAATTTCTGCTGCTTCAGATGATTCTAAGGTTAGTTTAATCCGTACCATTTTATTTGAGACCCATACGGCCACGGCTGATTTAATGACTAACAATATAGACCCCGTCTCTTGGAATTCTTTAATTTACGGTCATTGGGACGGCCTCCGGGTCCTTGTCTCTGGACCAGCTAGTGATACTGTTACCATTAGTGTTACCCCTGGTTCTATTGTTAAAACAATTCAGGAACTATATGATGCCCAGGAATTGATTATTGAGGATGTTGGTAATGATAAAGAAATTGTTGTCAACACCCATCCTAACGCCCAGCGTGCCTTTGTGGCAGCGCTTATCTGGGGTAAGGTCACTCGTCAGGCTTATACTGCCACTCAAGGTTGTGATTTACAAGTTGGTTCAGTTCGTTGTCTCCCTTTCCCCAAGGAAGATTTTTCTGGCTCTTTAACTTTGACCGATGGCGGAGAGATGGAATTAATTAGGACGATAAGATTTGAAGGCCACGACTCAATTAACAGCACATCTAGCAGCAATATTGACTGGACTTCATATATCTGGGGTGGCGTTGATGGTCTTTTGGTTAAATTTGTCTTAAAGAGAGGCGTCACTCCTGAAACAACAGTTTCTCTTTCTTTCCCGCAACAAGAATATGAGGGCTCTATTTCTCTTTTGAATCTTTATCATAAAAGAATCATCAAGGTGGAAATTAAGGACGGCTATGGCTTTTATGTTTTGATCTGGCGACATCCTAATCAAAGATTAGTTAGGGCAGTTAGCGACTACAAAGTTTATATGGTCGAGGATGGTCTGAAACGTCATATTCCCAATCCGCAAGTTTTTGAAGATCAAGGACTTGCCTGGGGCGATATCCAAGAAGTAGATGACGCTGAAGTTGAAGTTTTGCCTGAGGGCGATGCTTTAAGCTACTCAGAAGGAACCTTAATCCAAGGTGATGGTCCTGAAGTTTATGCCATCTCTAATGATCAGAAACGACACATTACCAATCCGCAAGCTTTCGCTAATCTTCAGTATAATTGGGGACAGATTATTAAAGTTGATAATACGGAATTAGCTCTTTATTCAACCGGTGCCCAAATTACTGAAGCTTCTGATTACCCTGATAGCACCTTAGTCCGAGTAGAAAATGAGCCCACTGTCTATGTAGTAGAAGGGGATAAGTTAAAGCCAGTTACTTCTCCCCAGGCTTTTGCTAGCCACAATTTCCGTTGGGATCGAGTAAAAACTATTACTTCAGCGGTTAAGGATGAGTATAAAGTTGCTAATCCTTTAGAGCTTGGTGATGGAGCTTTGGTTCGTGATCCTTCAGGTAAGGTTTATGTAGTTGATGAGGGTGAGAGACGCTGGATTCGGACAGGCGAAGACCTTACTAAAGCTGGTTACCAATGGGGGCAGATTATGGATGTAACTACCCAAGAGATAAATACTGTGTCTGAGGGAGAAGATATTGTTTCCTACGACCTAACAAGATAAATCAGTTAGGAAAAGAAAAAGAGCCCGCCAGTAGGTCGGGCTCTTTTTTAATCTCAAATACTCGTGGTGGACCCTGGGAGATTCGAACTCCCGACCTCCACATTGCAAATGTGGCGTTCTAGCCAACTGAACTAAGGGCCCGCTTTAAAAATAAAATACCAAAAATTTGACTAAAAGGCAAGTAAAAATACTCGTTAGAGACGAGTATTTTGGGTGGGCGGTACTGTACTCGAATCAGTGACCTTCTCGAGGTCACCGAGACACTCTAACCAACTGAGCTAACCGCCCCTGGTGGGCGTGGAGGGATTCGAACCCCCGACCGTCCGGATATAAGCCGGATGCTCTACCATTGAGCTACACGCCCAAAATTGCTTCCCCGCCTTAGGCGGTTGGCAATGACAATAATACTCTAAACTTTACTTTTCATCAACCTTTCAAATTCTTTTCTCTCAATGGTTTCTTTTTTGATTAATCGTTTGGCGATTTGGTCTAGTTTTTTCCTTTTTTCCGTAAGAACTTTTTTAGCTGTATGAAAAGCATTATCAATAAACTTAGCCACTTCTTTGTCAATTTGGGCAGCTATTTCTTCAGAGTAATCTTTTTCCGTGGCAATTTCTCGACCCAAAAAAACTAATTCTTCTTTTCCACCAAAAGTGACTGGTCCTAATTTTTCACTCATGCCATATTTGGTTACCAGCTTGCGGGCTAATTCGGTCGCTTTTTGTAAATCACTAGCTGCTCCAGTGGTCAATTCATTAAAAACCAATTTTTCAGCTGCATAGCCGCCTAAAAGAACAGCCAACTCATCTATGAATTCCGAACGACTATGTAAATGTCTGTCTTCGGTGGGTAATTTAAGAGTATAGCCAGCCGCTGGACCACGAGCAATAATAGAGATTTTTTGAACTGGGTCAGTGTGAGGCAGTGAGGCAGCCATCAGAGCATGACCAGCTTCATGATAAGCAGCAATTTCTTTCTCTTTCTTAGAAAGAACGTGACTTTTGCGCTCTGGTCCTAAGATAACTTTTTCAATACATTCTCTTAGCTCATCTTGACTAATTTTTTTCTTATTTCTTCGGGCCGTTAAGATAGCTGCTTCATTGACTAAATTGGCTAAATCAGCTCCTGAAAAACCAGGTGTTCTTTCAGCAATTTCTCGGAGATTAGTCTTTTCTTCCAAAGGTTTATTTCTAGCATGGATTTTAAGAATATCTTCTCGGTCTTTAAGGTCAGGCAAGTCTAAAGTAACTCTTCGGTCAAAGCGACCTGGTCGCAGCAAGGCCGGATCCAACACATCAGGTCTATTAGTTGCTGATATTAATATGATTCCAGTATTTGGGTCAAAGCCATCCATTTCTACCAAAATCTGATTAAGAGTCTGTTCTCTTTCGTCATGGCCACCACCTAAACCAGCTCCTCGCTGTCGACCAATGGCATCCAACTCGTCAATAAAGATGAGGCAAGGAGCTTGCTTCTTAGCGGTTTGAAAAAGGTCTCTTACTCGCGATGATCCCACCCCGACAAACATTTCGACGAATTCCGAACCAGAAACACTGAAAAAGGGAACACCAGCCTCAGAAGCAATTGCTCGAGCTAAAAGGGTTTTACCAGTACCTGGTGGTCCGACCAATAAAACTCCTTTAGGAATTTTGGCGCCTAATTCAGTAAATTTTTTCGGAGCTTTAAGAAAGTCAACTATTTCATGCAGTTCTTCTTTGGCTTCTTTTAAACCAGCTACATCTTTAAAGGTGACTTTATCTTTTTTATCTTTGGGACTGACTAAACGAGCTCGCGAACGGCCAAAAGTAAAGGCTTGCATTTGGCCACGTTGAGCTCCTCTCATCATAAACCAGATAAAAAAACCAATAATAATCAACGGTAAAAGAAATGGCAGAATAGCTCCTAACCAAAACATGAGGCCACTTTCTTCTTTTATTTCTAAATTAACCAGTTTAAGTTTTTCAGAATCAACACCATAATTTTTTAAGGACTCGGTTAAAGAAGTTTCTTTTTCTTTAGTTGCTTTTTCTTGGGAGCCATCTTTCAGCTCGATTTCTAATACGTCATTTTTAATAGTGATTTTTGATACTTTTTCTTGGTTAATTTGCTCAACCAACTGACTGAGAGTGATTTCTTCTGGTTTTTCAGCGGGACCGCTTAATAAGGTAAAAAATCCAGCAATGGTTAATAGAGCTAGAAAGGCAATAAGTAGATTTTTGAATAGGTATTTCATGTCATTTTTGGCCCAGATCCTTTAGGGCCAGAGACATTTTATGAGTTTCTGGACTCAGGGAGAGAATTTCAAAATCATAGGATTGGCCTAATTTTAGCATTTCTTCCATTTGTTGATTTTGTTTTGAAAATTCTGAAATATGAGCCAGTCCATGGATGTCTTTATCTATTTGAACAAAAACACCAAAAGGACTAAATTTGGTTACTTTTCCTTTGACTACTTGACCGTTTTTATATTTTTCTTTGATTTTTTGCCAGGGGTCTTCTTTAAGGGCTTTTAAAGAGAGAGATATTTGCCCTTCTTGGATATCAATGATTTTAGCTTTAACTTTTTCATTTTCTTGAAGGACTTGACTAGGGTGGTCAATTATTTGCCAATCTAATTCAGAGATATGGGCCAGGCCTTCCAAGCTATCGTCGAATTTAATAAAAGCGCCAAAATTGGCTAAAGCAGTGACCGCCCCTTCGACAATATCTCCCTTTTTATAATTTTTTAAATTTTCTTTTATCTTTTTCTCTTCGAGGGCTTTTTCTGAAACAATTAATTTGTCGGTTTTTTGATCTAGGCCAATAATTTTAACCTCCATTTCTTTGCCGATAAATTTATTAAGGTGATTGAGAATTTTGCCCTTGTCGCCACCTTCTACCCGGGGATAATTTTGGGTAGATAATTGGGAAACGGGTAAAAACCCAATTAAGCTAGAAAATTCGATAACTAAGCCACCACGGTTAGCTTCAATTACTTTAACCTTGATTGTTTCGCCTCTTTGTTTTTTTGTCTTAAGAGTAGTCCAGGCTTTTTCTAAATTAGCTTCTTTTAAGGAAAGCTCAACATAGCCATCTTCGTTTTCTGGTTCTAAGACTAAAGCTGAGACATTCTGACCGGCTTTCAACTCTTTGAGAATGTCTTTATTTTCTTTAAGCTCCCCACCGTAAATAATACCAGTCCCCAGAGCTCCTAAGTCTAAAATAAGGGCGTTTTTGCTTATTTTAATGACCCGACCTTCAACTACATCCCCAACTTGCGGCAAACGAGGTGCTCCCCCTTTTTTGGCTAATAATTCTTTCATTGCTTTAGAGCTTTTTTTAATCATGTTCAAAGTATAACCTAAGATAGCTAGCTTGGCAAGGGAGGAAATATATGATAAAATAAGATTAAATCACAAATCCCGATCCTTCGACTCGGTCGCCTAAAGCGACCTCGCTCAGGAAATAATTTTATAGTGAGCTTGTCGAACTATTGTTTATAATTTGATGCTTGTGATTTGGAATTTCTATGACGATTACTTGGTACGGTCATTCTTGTTTTAAAATTACTAACCAAGGGGGTCATCTGACAATTATCACTGATCCTTTTGAGGCACGTATTGGGTTAAGGCCTCCTCGCGGGGCGGCTGATATTGTTACCGTTTCCCATGATCATTATGACCATAATAATATTAACTCAGTCAGCGGCACGCCCTTTATTATTGATGGCCCAGGCGAGCACGAAATTAAAGGAATCAGGATTATTGGTCTGGCCAGTTTTCATGACCAGGCCCAAGGCCAAGAAAGGGGAACCAATACTATTTATTTAATCGAAGTAGATAAAATTAGAGTTTGCCATTTGGGGGATTTCGGTCAAGAGAGATTAGATAATGGGCAATTAGAAACAATTGGCCAGGTAGATGTTTTGATGATTCCGGTTGGCGGTATCTACACCATTGGCGCTAAAGAAGCAGTCAAGATAGCTGAGCAGATCGAGCCCCATCTAATTATCCCCATGCACTTTAAGCTGCCTGGTATAAAAATTGATTTAACTGGCTTAGGAGAATTTCTCAAGGAGATGGGGTTAAATAAGAAGCCAACTGTTGATAAGTTAACTCTTAAGAAAAAAGATTTGGCCAACAAAGAGATGGAAATAGTAGTGATGAGACCCTAATTAAAATTAAAAATTGAAACTGTGTCTCTAATTGACCTCATCCAAAAAATTCAAAAAAAGCCTCGTTACATTCGTATTCAGATATTATGGCTGGCTGTTTTAATTTGTATGTTTTTTATTGTTTCTCTTTGGCTAACTTCTCTCAAGCAGTCTTTACCAACTACTGCCAAAAGCACAGAAGAATCTTCTCAGCTATTTGAAGAAGTTAAAAAAGAGATTCCCTCTCTTAAAGAAGCTTTTAAGGCTAGCATTGGAGTATTTTTTGAGGAAGATTTAGCTGAGGAGCTTGAAGAGATTGAGGAGCAAATTGAGGCTCAGGAGGAAGAAGCTGGTCAGTTTGAAAAAGAACCAGAGGGAATTAGGCCAGCTAAATTGCCCTTAAGCGATTAAATCAGCGAACGGTGAATAAATAAAATAAAAAATATTGTTCATTGTTCGCTGTTTATTGTTCGCTGAATTTATGGAAATAGGTTATATCAAAAAACGTCCCATCACTGAAGAGATGAAAGAGTCCTATTTGGATTATGCGATGAGCGTGATTGTTTCAAGGGCTCTGCCAGATGTCCGTGACGGGCTTAAGCCAGTTCATCGGCGTATCTTATATGCCATGCATGGTTTGGGCTTGGGGAGTGGGACTAGATATCGTAAATCAGCCACTATTGTTGGGGAGACTTTAGGTAAATTTCATCCCCACGGCGATGTGGCTGTTTATGATTCTTTGGTCAGAATGGCTCAGGATTTCTCTTTGAGATATCCTTTAGTTGATGGTCAGGGGAATTTTGGCTCAATGGATGGTGATGCGGCAGCTGCCCAGCGCTATACTGAAGCCAGACTTTCTAAGATAGCCGAAGAGATGCTAGTTGATATTGAAAAGGAAACAGTTGATTGGGTTGATAATTATGATGGCAGCCGCCAAGAGCCAGTAGTTTTACCGGCTAAATTGCCTCAATTACTTTTGAATGGTTGTATGGGAATTGCCGTGGGTATGGCTACCAACATTCCATCTCATAATTTAGGAGAAATAATTGATGGAGTTATTTTCTTAATCGACCATCCTCAGACAGCGACCAAAGATCTTTTCCAGTTTATTAAGGGACCCGATTTTCCTACTGGTGGATCTGTCTATGATCGTCAGACAATGATTCAAGCTTATAGCACTGGTCGAGGACCGATTGTTACTCGGGCCAAGGCTGAGATCGTTGAAAAGAAAGCAGGCCATTTTCAGATTTTGATTATGGAAATGACTTATGGGGTCAATAAGGCAAATTTAATCACCAAAATAGCTGAGTTAGTCAAAGACAAAAAGATGCAAGGGATTAAAGATATTCGTGACGAATCAGACAAAGAGGGAGTTAGAGTAGTTATTGACCTTAAAAGCGATGCTCATCCTCAGAAAATCCTTAATCGGCTCTTTAAACTGACTGATTTGCAGAAAACTTTTCATTTGAATATGTTGGCCCTGGTTGGTGGCTTGCAACCACAGGTTTTATCTTTAAAAGAACTTTTAGAGGAATATATCAAACATCGTCAGGCAGTTGTTACCCGTCGGAGCAAATTTGAGCTAAGACAGGCTAAAGAGAGGGCTCATATTTTAATTGGCTTGAGTAAGGCCTTAGACCACATTGATGCAGTCATTAACACGATTAAGAAATCGGCTACCCGGGAAGTTGCTCATCAAAATTTGGTTAAGAAATTTAAATTAAGCGACCGGCAAGCAACAGCAATTTTGGAGATGAGATTACAGGCACTGGCTGGTTTGGAACAGAAAAAGATTAAAGATGAACTAAAGGAAAAGAAAGAATTAATTAAAGAATTAGAGGCCTTATTGAAGAGTCCTAAAAAAATCTTGGGGGTGATTAAAAAAGAACTTAAAGAAATGAAAGAAAAATATGCTGACCAGCGACGGACCAAAGTCTATGCTCAGCCAGTTGGCCGATTTACTGAAGAAGAATTAGTTCCTCAAGAAGAATGCATTATCATTTTAACCCAAGGTGGCTATATCAAAAGAGTTAATCCACAGGCTTATCGAGCCCAAAGAAGAGGCGGTAAGGGAATAGTAGCGATTATTCCTCGAGAAGAAGATGTGGTTGGACACTTCTTATCCGCCTTAACCCATGATAGTATTTTATTTTTCACTGAC
>CAYFWT010000020.1:0-11639 GCA_964346955.1 uncultured Candidatus Saccharibacteria bacterium | reverse complement strand
TTCTAAAACCAAGGGTTGATATGTCACTTCCAGAAAAGGCGGCTCAATCTTTTTTACTTTTCCCCAGCTAATTCGGCATAAATCCATGCTATTTAAGGTATGCCAAACATCTAAGTTGCCCGTCCGCTTCCAAACACTTAAAACATGAAAACTATGATGAGGTTTAGCCCCTAAAGGGATTTTATCAGTTACCTTCTTTAAAAGTTTTTTATTTAGTTTCTTTTTTAGCTGTTGTTTATCCAGTAAGTGATTATACAGGCCAGATTTGGTCACATTTTCTAATAATTCATTACCAATCCAATAAGCCTCAATTACTCTTTCATCAAAGGGGTCTTTGATTTGGTTAGATTTAGCAATAAATTTAAGATAAGGGTAAAGCACCTGAAATTCTTTTAAAATTAAATCTAGGCCTGGGTCAACTTCTTGAGTGTGACAATAATCAAAAAGGTCTCGGTTTTTATCTGGGCCGCACAAACTGAGCTTATTGGGCATAAAAGCATAACGGGCGCATCTTAAGATGCCGTAAGAATCAAATTGGGTGAGTTGATTTCTCTTGGCCATAATAGTTAATTGATAAAGAAGCTGATTTATAAATCCAAAAAATAGCTAGAGTAATTAAAACAATACCTAATACTTGAGTTAAAACTAAGCTCTGGCCCAAAAAGATTAAAGAAAGTAAAGTAGTAATCGGGCTAGCTAAAAGTAAGATAGTGGCCGCTATGGAAACTTTGACATATTTTAGGCCAGTATACCAGGTGGCCAGATAACCAAAGAGAAAGACAGAAGTAATAAGCACCCAACCGAGCTGCTCCAAATTCAGCGAAGCGACTAAATGAGCTTGATTAGTGACCAACCAAAATAGAATAATAAAAGCAGAACCAAAGAACATTCTCCCCCAGATAACAATTCTTGAAGGTAATTCTTTAAGTAAATACTTACTCAAAACATTTTCTGAAGCCCAAAATAAAGTGGCTATCAAAATAAGAAAATCTCCCCAGCCAAATTGATGAGGAATTAGCTTTAGCAAAAGGATATTGCCTAAAAGTAATCCTAAGCCGCCGAGTAAAAAGTTTCTGTTAATTTTCTCTTTCAAAAAGATAACCGCTAAAACAGCTACATAAATAAAGAGGGTCTTGTGAATGAAAGCCGCTTGAACTGGGGTAGTCAAAGAAAGGCCTTTGAAATAAAGAAGAAAAGGGATTGAGCCGCCGATTAAGCCAACACCCAAAAGCATTAACCACTGCATTTTTTTAAGTTTTCTTAAAATCTGCCAGTCTCTCATCATCAGCAACCAGCCAACCACTAGTAAAACAACCACAATATTTTTTAAGCCAGTGAAAATATAGGGGTTAATAATACTCACCCCGAATTTACTAATAAAAACAACTATCCCGGAAATAAAGGCGGTCCCTAAAACTAAAAGTAATCCTTTATTTTTGCTCATAGTTGTAATATAATTATTCTATGTGTTTAGCTACACCGAGTAAAGTGATTAAAATTAAGGGCCAATGGGCCACGGTGCAATCAGGTGACCATCAGCATCGGGTTAATTTGAGTTTGTTAAAAAATGTTAAGCTGGGTGATTATCTTTTAATCCATGATGAACTGGCTATTAATAAACTACCTAAAGCTGAAGCTAGACGGATCCTTGATATGATTGAGAAGGTTAATGAACCGAACAAGTAATGCAGGGGTCATAAGCTCTGACTAACATAACTAAGAGCCGTTCCATTTCTTTACGGGAGCGGTTTTTTGTTTGATCTAACAGGGCTTGGGCGCTTTTTTCAATTGAGGTCAAATTTTGAACTGTCGGAGTAATAATATTGGCGTAAGTGATAATTTTGTCCTTGTCTAAATGAACCTCATGATAAAGCCCGCCGCGGGGTGCTTCGGTAGTGCCAATTCCCTGAAGCGATGGTTTAGAACTCGGCTTAATCACCTTTGGGTCAAGCTTTATTTCAAGTAGTTTCTTAATCAGCTCTTGGGCTTTCTGATGGTAATATAAGGTCTCAATGGCCTGGGCAAAATTATTATGGAAAGGATTGGCAAAATCTAGCTGATATTTTTTATCGTAGTTGCCGTAGACAGCCAAGCGAGCCAAAGAACCAACTAGCATTTCTCTGCCTCTATACTTAGCAAATTTAGCTGTGGAATAACTTTTTATTTCTTCTTCGACATCTCTCTTGTATTCTCTAATCGGTGATTTCTTCTTGCCTTTTATATTAACTGAGGAAACGGCTACAATTGAATCGCCTTCTTGAGCAACTAATTCTAAATTAACTTTTAGTGCTGGCCAGTCAAGTCCAGCACAAAGCTCAATCGTTTCTTGGACAGCTCTCTCTGTTTTTTCTAATTTTTTAAGTAATTTCTTTAAAGCTGGCTTAGTGGGAACCTTATGAAAACCACCAATGGTTGAAGTGGTCGGATGAGTATGACGACCAGCTACTATATCAACTATGGCGTCAGAGACCTCTTTTAAAGCAAGAGCTCTTTTGAAGGCCTTGGGATTTTTCTTAGCTAATTCTGTGCCTCGGTCAATACCTAAGTAATCAGGCAAAGACAAAAAGAAAAGATGCAAAGCATGACTTTGAATCATCTGACCGCTTTGCATCAAATCCCTTAGCAAAACAGTGGTCTGAGTTGGTTTAATCCCTAAGGCATCTTCCGTGGCATTTAAAGAAGCTAAATTATGAGCGGTTGGGCAAACACCACAAATCCGCGGGGTAATCCAAGGCATTTCTTCGGCCGTCCGGCCAACCAGCATCCCCTCAAAAAGGCGTTCCCCTTCATGAACGTTGAGCTTAACCTGATTCTTTTTCCAATCAATGGTTAGATGGCCATGCCCTTCAATTCGGGCAATAAATTCGTTGTTAATCATTTTTTTATCTTTGGTTTAACTATCTTTTGATATTCCTCGGTTTTATTTAAAAACATGGTGAAATATCTTTCGATTTCTTCTTTATCAGTAATCTGGCCAAGAATTTTTAGTAGGCCCTCAATATTTGGCTCTTCTCGCAGGCCAAAACAGCCGTAACAAGCTGAGCCGCCGCTGACGCAGATTGCCTCGCAGCCGCCTTGGGTAATCGGACCCAAGCAGGGTTTTTTATTTATCAAGCGGCACTCATTGCCAGCTACTTTACATTCAAAACAAACTGAATATCCTCGATAAGATGGTTTTTTACCACTTAATAATTCTTCAACAATTCGCACTACTTCATCTCCATTAACCGGACAACCATGTATCAGAAAATCAACTTTAACATAAGCAGTTAAGGGCAAAGCATCAATGCCGCGTGGTTTATATTTTTCTCCATAGATTTTTTTATACCACTTAGCCCGCTCTTTTTTATCAATAATAGCCGGAATACCACCTAAACAAGCACAAGCTCCTAAGCCAATCAAAGTTTTTGATTCCTGGCGCAGTTTTTTAAGTAAATCAATTTCATGTTGGGTAATGGGAGTGCCTTCAATAACAGTAATATCAAAAGGACCCTTTTGTTTTTTTTCTTGGCCCAGTCGCCAATCAACAATGTCTAAGCGGCTTTCTATAATTAAAAGTTTCTCTCTTAGAGAGACAATTTCTACTTCGCATCCCTCGCAATCAGTGAAATCGTAGATGGCGACTTTTGGCTTAGGCATACTTTTCTCAAGGACTGTATTCTAGGGACAGTCCCTAAGGGACAGTCCTTAAGGACTGTATTTTAGGGACTGTCCCTGGGGGACAGTCCTTAGTCCCAACTTTTATCTATTTGGTCAAAATAAAAGACTGGACCGTCTTGACAAACGTATTTATCGCCAACTGTACAATGCTGGCATTTGCCAAGGCCGCATTGCATTTTTCTTTCCATGCTGACAAAAATTCGCCGGTCAGAAATACCTAATGGCCTTAATACCCTCTCCAAAGCGTCCATCATGGGACCAGGCCCACACATAGAAGCGACGGCATTAACTGCATCAATCTTAATATCATCAACTAGCTCAGTAACCATCCCCACATATCCCTTCCAATCTTTAGTCGGCTTATCCACAGTCAATAAAACTTTAATATCTTTTTCCCATTCTTTTAATTTATTTTTCATTAAAAGGTCGGCTGGGGTGCGAGCCCCATAGATTAAATGAACCCGGCCGAATTTTTCACGATTAGCAATAACATATTCTATCAAAGCAGCAATCGGTGGAATACCACAGCCGCCGGTGACCAAAACCATGTCTTTGCCTCCGATGAATTTAAGGGGGAAGCCATTACCATAAGGGCCGCGCATAAATACCTCATTCCCTTCTTTAAGCCGATGTAAAGCTTCGGTAAGGGTGCCAGTTCGTCTAATAGCTACGTCAATATAAGATGACTGATAAGGTGAAGAAGCCGCCCCAAAAGGCGCTTCTCCATAACCAAAAAGACCCACTAAAACAAACTGGCCAGGCACAAAAGTCAAACCCTCTTCGTTCTTGGGAAATTCGCCTTTAGCTTTCTTCAAACGAAAAAGCTTAACATTAGAAGAGAGTTTCTCTATTTTAGCAATTTTTACTTTAGTGGGCAGGTAAAGATTCCTCATCTTTCTCCAAGGACTGTCCCTCAGGGACTGTCCCTAAGGGACAGTCCTTAAGGACGTGTCTTTTTGTAATCTTCTACTAGCTCGGAGAGGACTTTCTCAATATCAATGCCAGCGGGACAATATTTCTGACAGCGGCCGCAATCAACACACTGGGCTTTGCCGTATTCTTTATAGGCTCGGACAAACTTGTGATAAAACCAGTTATAGTAGCGTTCTTTAATTGAACGGTGGAAATTATGACCGCCGGCAATTTTAGCAAATCCTGGCAAAGTACAAGCATCCCACTGCCTAAGGCGACTACCTTCAGTATTATCTAAACTGACTCTATCTTCAATTGAAAAACAATGACAAAGCGGACAAAGATAACTGCAAATACCACAACCCAGGCACTTCTTAGCCAACTCGTCCCAGATTTTATGGTTCAAAGACCAGGCCACCGCCTCAGCTAAAAGCTCTGAATCTAAAAGCATCTCTTTAAGAGATGTTGATTTGGCCGAATAATCCTTAATTTGAGGCTTGGCCACTTCTTTAAAAAATTTGCTTTTTGATATTTTTTTTCCTTTGGCAGTGACTACCCTAAGCTGATATTGTCGAGGATTAATCTTTTCTAAAATCATATCACCACCTGGGGCCACCTTGACTGATACATCGGTTAAACCAACTATGGTGGCTTGATTTCTTTTTTGCCAATAAAAAAAGTCAGCTTGGGGCTTTCTCATTATCTCGTCCAACTGAGTCATTGCTTCTAAATCTGCTAAACCTAGACCGAAGACCAGAAGATTTTTTTGATAACCCGGCACAGCCAGGCGCTGACTTTTTTTATCAAAATTAAAAATCTCCTCTCTGGGCGGAAAAAAATATTGTTTGGCTGGTAAATCTGCTTTCCTAATGTCAACTACAGCAAACTTTTTCTTTAACTCTTCCAGCCAATCCTTTATTTGTTTTTTCTCTATAACTAGAGCCATCTATTATTATTATAATAACACAAAATTATAAAAAAGAAAAATCTTGACCATTGATTAATCCTTGTTAACCTCTAGTCAAGATTTTAGAAAACGAGTCAATATCTCTTGCCAATCTTTCTCTAGCTGCTCATCAGATTTTTGAGTTTCGGCTACTAAAACTAGTGTCTTCATAGGGCCTCCTCCGAATCTTTCTCTTCTTCTTGTTTCTCTCTCTAGATATTTCTCCGCTCCTCTCCTAGAACCCTTAACTTTTAAACGCACCGGCAGATATCTGCCTCTTTTAACTAAAGTAATCAAGAAATCTGCAGCAAGCCAATATCTCTGTCTCTTTGTCTCCTTGTGCCCATTAGTCGATAGAAAAGTCGACAGAAAATCAGCTATTTCTCCTCTAGCTTTTGATTTTTTGAGAATCGCCTCAACCCTCTCTTTTGGCTCTATACTTCTATCTCTCCTCTTCTCTCTACTGCTGCGAATATCTACTTTGGCAAGAGAAATATTTGTTAGAATTTCTCGAGTAGTTTGTCTAATTCTCTCTGTAAATTTATCAATCATTCTAAAATCCTCCCTCAATTGTTAAAAAACTTTATTATAGTAGAAACAGTCCCTCCTTTCCTCTTAAATAAGAAAAAACCCCAGTAGAAATGGGGTTTAGGGGGCAAGTTCCTGGGTAATTATCCCTTCAAAGATAGGATAAGGTTGATTACCAACAACCCGTTGGTCATTAATAAAGAAAGTTGGCGTACCCTCTACTTCAGCTTCTTTAGCCTGTTCAAACCATCCAATGACTTTCTCTCGATACCTTCCTTCATCAAAACATTGATTAAACTGCTCTTGATCTAAATCTAAATTAGTAGCGGCTGCTTTTATATCATCGATTGATTCAAATTCTTGAATGTGCTCAAAAAAATACTCACTAATGCTCCAAAAATCTCCTTGTTCATTAGCACAAAGCACGGCGGTACTAATTTCCGGAGGAGAAAGAAGTCTGAGAACTAACTTCACCTTACCGGTTTTAATGTATCTATCAATAATCAAAGGTAGGCTCTGCTTATGGAAGGTAACACAATGACCACAAAGAGGACTAGAGTATTCAATCATCGTCACTGGTGCTTCCGGGCTACCTAAAACAAGCTCACCTTCACTTAAGGCGGTGAGTTGTTCTTTGCTGGCCTCCTCCTCTGAAAGAGAAGCTATCTGGCCAGCCATCTTTGGCTTATATCCTTGGTAATACCAAGTTAACCCTCCCAAAACAAGGGCTACAATAATGGCAATAATTATTATTCTTCCTTTCATATTTTTATATTTTTATTATTTTATAATAAGCGAAAATCTGTTAATAAGTATATCACCCCTGTCAAGAAAAAACAAGCTTTTGAGAAGATCGCCGCTGAGTTATGATTTTCAAGCTTGTCTTAGAGTTGACTTCTCTAAAACATTTCTTTAAGCTTAAAATTAGATAATCAAAAGACAAAAGGAGGTAAAACAATGAAAATAGCAATTGCTAGCACCCATGGCACAGGGAAAAGTACTGTAGCTAGAAGATTAGCAAGAAAATTAAAAGGTAGATATATTCATGATGTTGCTAGAGATGAAGCTCCCAAGAAAGGCTTCGCGATTAGCGAAGATACTCCACCAGAAGTTCAGCTTTGGATGACAATGCGGCAGTGGGAATTAGAGCAAACTACTCCTGAAGATTGGGTGGCAGACAAATGTTTGTTTGACTATCTGGTTTATGGAGATATAGTGATCAAGGACGAAGAGATCAAAAAGATAATCAAAAGGATTGTTGAAGATAATGCTCACTATGATTTCGTTTTCTATATTCCGATTGAATTTCCGATGGAGGAAGATGGCTTGAGAAGTAAAGACTTGCAGCCGATTGTGGATGAATATTACAAAAAATATTTAAAGAGGCGTGGGATAAAATATATTACCCTCTCTGGCTCACCCCAAGAAAGAGTAAAACAAGCTTTAGAACATTTAAATTTAAAATAGAAATCTCACTTACTTGACTATTCAATAGCACCTTTAGGTGTCCCTGACTGCACAAGATGCAGTCAGTTTTTTTTATATTACCTTTATACAAAGGTTCAACCCTAAAGAATAAGAGCCAGCTTGCCTTGGGCAGGCTGGCTCTAGAGTTTCAATAATTTCTTCAGTTCGAAAAGAGACTGGTGATTTTTATAATGAATTACCTGACAACGCTTGAGACGCTCTCTCAAAAATCGGACTACTCTCTTTTGGTCCTCTATATAAAAATCACACCTCTCTTCAATTATCTTTTTCAACTTAAACTGGAAAAGCTTTTCTCCTTTTGGGCAAAGACAGAGCTTATCAAAAGGAACCTTACCCTGTCTCAAACATCCTTCAACTTCTTCCAAACACTCCTCGGAATGTCCGGAAATTATTACAATTTTATTCCAGCCACCTTCAGCCAATCTCTCAAGAATCTCTATAATCCTGGCATCGGCCTTAATCAGACGATAAAAAGCTTTTTTTAAAATAACCACCTTTCTTAGAACACGGTAGATAAAGTAATCCAGATTAATTCTTTTAAAAAACCCAAGAAAAGGAAAATCAAAAATTACTCCATCCAAATCAATACCGATGATATTCATTTCCTCACCTCCTTTTTAAGGAACCTATTTGAAGGGACTTAATTATTTTTAGATAAAACCTTCTTTTTTAAGCAATTCTCTTTTTATTTGACTGCCCCCTCCATAACCACCTAATTGACCATCGGAACGAATTACCCGATGACAAGGAATCTTACCCAAGGCCCTTTTTAAAGAAAAAGGTGCTAGGTAAGGATTAGGATTTTTATTAAGGACATTACCGACTGCCCGAAAAGCTCTGGGATGACCAATTTTCTGAGCCACTTCTTGATAAGTCATTACCTGGCCGCGAGGAATTTGACTAACTAGATAATAAACTTTCTCGGCAAAAGGCAAATTTTCAAAAACTGGCTTAAAACTCTTTCGATGAATCTGACAAGGGCCAAATTTTTCTAATCTTTCTAAATGGAGTCTGGTGCCATATCCCTTGTGCTGGCCAAATTGATATTGAGGATACTTTTGCTCAAGACGCTTCATCAATCTATCACGACTAACCTTAGCAATAATGGAAGCTAATGACAAGAGAAAAATTTTTTGGTCACCTTTAATAATTGGCTGTTGCTCTATTGGTAAGTGGGGAATACCCATTTTCCCATCTAAAAATAAAAAAGTGGGCCGAGGATTAAGTTTCTTTAGGCATCGCTGCCAAGCTATCAGGGTCGCCTGCCAAATATTAATTTTATCAATTACCTTTGGCCAAACAAAACTCACCCGCCATTCAATCCTTGGCTCGCTCTTAATCATTTCAAAAATTTCTTCCCTTTGTTTTTCAGAGAGCATCTTTGAATCTTTTGGGGGATAATCTCTTTTTAAAGAAACTGCCCCCTTCCTAATGGCTACCACCGCTGCCACCACTGGCCCTGCCAAAGACCCCCGGCCAGCTTCATCAATACCAGCTATCAGTCGATATCCTCCTTTTAAAACTAATTTTTCTTGAGGTGAAAAAGTCACTTTACTGAAACAAACTTATTTCCTTTAATGTAAAAGCGCCACCTTTTATTAGCCCAATTACAAGGTGTCACCTTGCCTCTATAAGCATGAGAGGCCTTATCTTCTGGTCCAAGATAGGCCTCTGTCTCAACAATTTTACCAATTATTTTTTTGACATCTTTACTTAACTAAATTCGGCGGCGTCTGGCCTTCTAAAGCAGCGATAATGTTTTTAGCGGCCATCTCGGCCATCTTGTCCCGAGTCTCCTTGGTAGCTGAGGCAATATGAGGAGTCAAAACGATATTCTCCAAATCAACTAAACCAGGCGTCAAGGCTGGCTCATTTTCATAAACATCTAAAGCTGCTCCAGCAATAACCTTATCCTTCAAGGCTTCAACCAAAGCTTTTTCATCTATCACCGGGCCCCGAGAGGTATTAATCAAATAAGCAGTTGGCTTCATTATCTTTAACCTCTCCGCATTAATCAAATGACGCGTCTCTGGAGTCAGGGCAGTATGCAAACTAACAAAATCAGCTTCTTTTAACAAATCATCCAGTTCTCGGTATTCCATGCCGTATTTTTTCTCTAATTCCTCGTTGCGTCGCAGGTCATAATAAATAATTTTTAAATCAAAGCCATCTTGCATCCGACGGGCCACTTCTGAGCCAATTCGACCCAAACCAACAATCCCTAGGGTTTTCTCTTTAATACTAGCTCCCAAAAGTAGTTTTGGGCCCCAAGCCTGATACTTACCCGCTCGAGTAAACCTGTCTGCCTCAACTATTCTTTCAGCAATACCAAAAAGCAAAGCAATAGTATGCTCAGCTACTGCCTCGGTCAAAACCCCCGGGGTATTAGTCACCATAATCCCTCTTTTCTTAGCCTCGGCCACATCAATATTGTCATAACCAACCGCATAATTAGCCACAATTTTTAACTGCTTGCCCGCTGCCTCCATTACTCCCTCATCAATCTTTTCAGTTAAGACCGATAAAATGGCATCGACCTTCTTAACTTCCTCCAACAATCCCTCTCGAGATATTTTACCTTCCGGCCCCACCGAAACTTCCCAGCCTTTTTCTTTTAATAAATCAATTCCTACCTCAGGAATCTCTCGAGTAACAAATATTTTTGGCATATTGTTATCTCCTTTCTTTAATTACTATTTTATTTATTTTAACACAAAACAATAAAAAAGCCACTATCTAAACAGTAGCGCCTTTAATTACAATGAACTTATTTCACTGTTGGTAATTTGACCCAAAACTCACTGCCTTTGCCCTCGCCCTTACTTTCTCCGCCAATTTGGCCATGATGGGCCTCCACAATAAGACGAGCTACATAAAGGCCCAAGCCAACGCCTTCAGTCCAAAGACGGGAGACCTTTTTGCCGCGCATAAATCTTTTAAAAAGATATTTTTTCTCTTCGGGCAAGATACCAATGCCAGTATCCTTAATTGAGAAAATAATCTCATCGCCAATACGTTTTAACTTCACCTCCACCCTTCCTTTTTCCGTATATCTGATAGCATTATCAATAAGATTAACAATAACCTGATGAAGTTTTTCAGCATCAACTTTAATCAAGAAATCATCCTTTGAAGGAGGATGATAAATAAACTCAAGGCCTTTGGTTTCGGCTTGCCGCTCCATCTCTTCAAAAGCGCTCTCGACGATATCTTGAAAAGAGACTTTTTTGAACTCAAATTTCATTTTACCTCTTTCCATATGAGAAAGGTCTAATAGGTGGTCAACTAATTTGATTAATCTCTCGTTACTCTCCAAAGTCTTTCTCATTTTGTCACGCACCTTATCGGAAATAGGACCATAAAAGTCTTCCAAAATCATGGAAATAAAACTTTTAATCACTGACAAAGGTGTTCTCAGCTGATGCGAAGCAATAGAAATAAATTCGGACTTGGCTCTATCTAATTTTTGTAATTCAATATTAGCCTTCTCTAAACTTCGAGCCATCTTGGCAATCCTTTCCCGAGACCTAACTTCACCTAAGACTCCCCGAATAAGTAAAACACTAAAGATGGCTAATCCCACAAATAGCCCAAACTTTAAGAGGAACTCCATCGGCGTCTTTGCTAATAAAGCATCGACTAAAAGAATCAAAACGACCGAAACACTAAAAATCTCCGTCGCAATCACCTTAATATTCATCAGGTGGTGCTTCACAATAGCATAGACTACAAATACTACCATAGCTAAAGTCAATACTTGGCCAGCCCAATTAAATTTAAATATCCCAAAAGTTGGTAAAAGAAGATTAGAAAAATTAGCCAATATACTAGGGGTAAATGTACCGAGCAAAATATACTTTATTTGTATTTTATCAATCCCTCTACTAGTAAAATATTTTTTGAATAGAATAATGAAAAGAGCTGAAAAGTATACAAGAAAATAAGTATTATAAGAAAAGTAATATGGGCCCCAAAATATAACTTTTTCTTGTCCCGAAATAATTTCTACTCCCTGAATAATAGTGCCTGGAGTAAAAACTAATACTAACATAAAAAAAGTTGGGAGAGGAAGTAACCATAAAATAAAACGAGAGATAAATCGTTC
>CAYFWT010000019.1:0-8752 GCA_964346955.1 uncultured Candidatus Saccharibacteria bacterium | reverse complement strand
GTTTTATCGACCTTTTAGTTGTTTTTCCTTTTTGGCGATTTTTAGGGTGGTGGGAATAACAGTATCTGGGTTCAAAGACATTGATTCAATCTGCTCTTGAACTAAAAATTCAGCAAATTCTGGAAAAGTACTAGGGGCTTCCCCACAAATCCCAACATATTTCCTTTTTCTTTTGCATTCCTGGATTGTTTTTTTAACTAAATTTTTAACAGCTTCGTTTCTCTCATCGCCAACTGAGGCCACTATGCCCGAATCCCTGTCTAATCCTAAAGTAAGCTGAGTTAAATCATTTGAACCAATGCTCATTCCGTCAAAAATCTTCAAAAACTGATCAGCTAAAACAACATTTGAAGGAATCTCACACATCACAATGACTTTCAGACCGTCCTTTCCTTTTTTCAGGCCATTTTTAGCCATTAAATTTAAAACTTTCTTGCCTTCTTCAACTGTCCGGCAGAAGGGCACCATTACCCAGATATTTTTTAAGCCAAATTTTTCTCTTGTTCTTTTCAAAGCTTGGCATTCCATTTGAAAAGCTGGCTTGAAGTCTTCGTCATAATACCTTGAAGCCCCTCGCCAGCCAATCATTGGATTCGCTTCTTTTGGTTCAAAAAGCTGACCTGCAATCAATTCCCGATATTCATTTGATTTAAAATCAGACAGCCTGACAATCACCGGCTCTGGATAAACAGCAGCTGCTATTTGAGAAATTCCTTCAGCTAACTTTTCAATAAAATAATCTTTTTTATTTTTATATAAGAAAGTAAGTTTCTCAATTTTATTTTTGAGTTTTTTATCTTTTAATTTTTTGTAATGATATAGAGCTAGAGGATGAATTTTAATTTTGTCAGCTAAAATAAATTCAATTCTGGCTAATCCCACCCCTCTATTGGGCAAAAAAGAGACCTTAAAAGCAATATCTGGCGTTCCGAGGTTCATCATCACCTTTGTCCTCAGTTTTGGAATTTTTCTAAGATTATATCTTTTAATTTTGAAAGGGATTTTGCCCGAAAATATCCTTCCTTCCAGGCCAGAGGTACAATCAACCGTAACATCTTTTCCGGTTTTTAAAACTTGAGTAGCTTTTTCTGTGCCAACAATACAGGGAATTCCTAATTCTCTTGAAACAATAGCTGCATGGCAAGTTTTAGAGCCTTCGTTAGTAACAATAGCTGAGGCAACTCGCATAATAGGCACCCAATCTGGGTCTGTCATTCTGGTTATTAATACTTCGCCTTTTTTAAAGAAATGAATTTTGGAAACATCGGGAATTATTTTTACCTTACCCTGGCCAATTTTATTTCCAACCGCAATTCCTGTTAAAACCGGTTTTTTAGCTGTTTTCAGCTTATATTCCTCATAAAATTGAGCTCCTTTTGGAGCGTGAATCGTTTCTGGCCTTGATTGAGTAATAAATAATTGGTTTAATTTGCCATCTTTTGCCCATTCAATATCCTGGGGCATCCATTTTTTCTTCAGCTTTGAATAATGGTTTTCAATTGTTGTTGCCCAACGGGCTAAAGTTAAAACCTCTTTTTCAGTTAAAGAAAATTTTTCTTGATCTTTTTTCGAAACGTTTGTTTCTTTTAAACCCTTTTTTTTAGCAAAAATATATTTTTTGATTTTTCTGCCAAGTTTTTTGATGATAATAGGTTTATATCCTTGTTTTAGGGTTGGCTTAAAAACAAAAAATTCATCGGGGGTAATCTTTCCCTTAACAATCATTTCCCCTACTCCATAGATTGAATTGATTAAGACAACGTTAGGAAAACCAGTTTCTGTATCCAAAGTAAATATTATGCCAGCTGAAGCTAAATCTGAGCGAACCATCTTTTGAATTCCAACTGAAAGAGCAAATTTTAGTTGAGAAAACCCTTTTTCCTCTCGATAAGCAATCACTCTGTCATTAAAACTGGAAGCAAAACACTTTTTAACAGCTTCCAGCAAATTATTTTCTTCTTTTACATTTAGAAAAGTTTCGAATTGGCCAGCGAAAGAGGCTTCTGGCATATCTTCGGCAACCCCCGAAGACCTAACAGCTACCTCGCAGTTTTTACCGTATTTTTTTTCTAAATTCCGATAAGCTTTGATTATTTCTTTTTCAAGGTCTTTTGGGAATTTTGCTCTTAAAATAATGCTGCGGGCTTTCTTGCCAGTTACCTGAAGATTTTTAATGTTTTTTACGTTAAAACCTCGGAAAATATTTTTCAAAGTTTTATCTATTTTATTTACTTTCAAGAAACGCCAATAAGCCTTAGTGGTTACAGCAAAACCATCTGGAATATTCACCCCCTTTTTAGTTAATTGGGAATACATCTCTCCTAAAGAAGCATTCTTTCCTCCAACTAAAAGGATATCTCTGTAGGATATATTTTTGAACCAAAGAGTTAATTTTTCTCTTTTTTTACTCATTTTTAATAACTTCTCTTAATTTATCAACGCTTTCGGGATTAGCTAAGGTAGATAAATCGCCTAATTCTTCTCCAGTAAATAATTTTCTTAAAATTCTTCTCATAATTTTACCGGATCTGGTTTTTGGTAAATCCTCTACTAAATAAACTTTCTTTGGCAAGGCAATAGGCCCAATTTCTTTTTTAACCTGGTCAATAACGCCCTTTTCTATCTCCCCAACCTCTTTTTTCTCTTTTGAAACCACGAAAGCTACTGGTACTTCTCCTTTTATTTCATCTGGTACACCAACTATGGCACATTCTGTAATATCTAAATGTTTGGCAACGGCACTTTCTAGCTCCCCAGTGGTTACTCTGTGGCCAGCAACTTTAATAACATCATCTACCCTGCCAACAATTCTGATCAAACCATCTTTATCTTTGTAAGCTGCGTCTGAAGTAAAATATATTTTATTTCCATATTCTGTCCAGTAAGTTTTTAGATATTTTTCTGGATTTTTATAAACCCCTCGGAGCAGGCCCGGAGAAAATGGGGGCAGAAGAACTAAATTACCTTCTTTATTAGCTGGTAAAGACCTCCCCTTTTCATCTAAAATATCAACTTTAATTCCGGGAAAAGGAAGACCAGCAAAAGCTGGTTTAAAGGGTCCAATTCCTGGCAAAGAAGTAATCAAGATTCCTCCGGTTTCTGTCTGCCACCAAGTATCTACTATCGGACACTTCTCTTTGCCAACTTCTTTAAAATACCAATGCCAGGCAGCGTCATCTATTGGCTCACCTACAGAGCCCAAAATTTGTAGCGTGTCAAATTTATATTTTTTTAGAAGGTCTGCTCCATATTTTTCGAACATTCGGATAGCCGTGGGGGCCGTGTAGAAAGTTGTCACACTATATTTCTCAATTATTTGGCACCATCTATCAGGACTTGGCCAGTCAGGCGCTCCTTCAAAAATAACAAAAGTTATTCCGCAAAGTAAAGGACCATAACAACTATAGGTATGACCTGTTATCCAGCCAACATCGGCCATTGACCAAAAAATGTCATCCTCTTTTAAATCAAATATCCACTTTCCGGTAAAATTAGCTTGAACAGTATAACCACCGCAGGTGTGGACACAACCTTTTGGCTTGCCAGTACTGCCACTTGTATAAAGAATAAACAAAATGTCTTCTGAATCCATTATTTCTGGCTGACAAACATCATTTTCTGTTTTAACTAAATCTTGCCACCAGAGATCTCGGTTTTCTTGCCAGAAGATTTCATTGCCTGCCCTTTTTACTACAATGACTTTCTCTACTTTAGTTTCCTTTACGCCTTCATCAGCGTTTTGTTTTAAGTTAATAATCTGACCTCTCCGGTAATATCCATCAGCTGTAATTAAAATTTTAGCTTCGGTATCTTGAAGTCTTATTCTCAGGGCCTGAGGCGAGAAGGCAGAAAAAACTACAGCATGAATTGCGCCAATTCTGGCACAGGCTAACATTGAAATCATAACTTCTGGAATCATTGGCAGATAAATTCCGACCCTATCTCCTTTTTTTACTCCCAGTTTTTTTAAAGCATTGGAAAATTTATTAACTTCTCGATATAAATCATAATAAGTTAAACGTCTTTCTTTTTCTTTAAGTGGCTCTGGTTCCCAGATTAAAGCTACTTTATCTCTTGCCTTTTCCAGATTCCTCTCTAAACAATTTTCAGTAATATTCAATTTGCCTCCAACAAACCATTGAAAGTGAGGAGGATCATGTAAAAAGGTTTCTTTCCATTGCTTTTGCCAAAGAAGCTCTTGAGATAACTTTTCCCAGAATTTAACTGGATCTTTGGTAGCTTCTTTGTAAATTGAATCTGCATTTACCCAAGCTCTTTTCTGAAAATCTTTGGTTGGATAGTACAAGTTATCTTTTTTGATGAGCTTTTGATTTTTATTAGCCATATTTTAATACTTAAAATTATTATTATACTTTTATTATACCGGAAATAAAAATCTCAAGCAAAGATAAATAAAAAACTGAGCGAGGTTTAGCCTCGCTCAATTGCTGACAAGTATTAATTAATCTAAAATTATAACTTTTTCGCGATATATTCAGCGAATTCCGCTAAGCGGCAAGCATAGGCCCATTCGTTGTCGTACCAGGCGACAACCTTAACTAAGTTGTCTTTAGCCATAGTTAAGGAACTATCAACAACGGCTGAAAAAGAGTTACCGATATAGTCAGAAGAAACCAAGGGAGTGTCCTCTACTCCCAAAATACCTTTGAAATCTTTAGCTTCCGAAGCTTTTTTTAGCGTATAATTTACTTCTTCAGTTGTCGCTTTATTTTTTACCTCGCAAATCAAATCTAAAATTGAAACGGTAGGAACGGGAACTCGAAAAGCTATGCCATCTAATTTGTCATCGAGCTCTGGAATAACTTTTCCAATGGCTTTGGCAGCCCCTGTAGAGGTGGGAATAATATTTAAGGCTGCAGCTCTGGCCCTTCTTAAGTCTTTGTGGGCTAAATCTAAAATCCTTTGATCGTTGGTATAGCTGTGGCAAGTAGTCATAAAGCCGCGAACTATCTTAAAGTTATCATCTAAAACCTTAGCTACCGGAGCTAAACAATTTGTGGTGCAAGAAGCCATTGATATTACATTATCTTCTTTGGGATTATATTTTTCCTCATTCACTCCCAAAACAAACATTGGAACTTCTGGGCTTTTAGAGGGGGCAGAAATTATTACTTTTTTAGCACCCGAGACCAAATGCTTTTTTGCTCCTTCATAATCTGTGAAGTGGCCGGTGCACTCTAAAACAATATCAATTCCTAATTCTTTCCAGTAAAGTTTTGTAGGATCGGTTTCAGCTAAAGCTTGAACTTTTTTCCCATCGTTAGTACCATCAATTAAAAGGGAATCCTCAGTAAATTTTACTTGTTTATCGTAAATTCCATAAACAGAATCATATCTTAACAAATGGGCAAGAGTTTTGGTATCTGTTAAATCATTAATTGCTACTATCTCCAAATCCGGGTGGTCTTTTAAAATTTTCTTAAAAGTTGGCCGGCCTATTCGACCAAAACCATTAATTGCAATTTTTATTGGCATAAAATTAGAATTTATAATTTTTTATTCTTTCATATTTAAAAGCTCTGATATTTTTTCTTTATCAAATCCTACTACAATTTGGCCGTCAATATCAATTACTGGCACACCCATCTGGTCTGATTTTTTAACCATTTCATCTAAAGCAGTTTTGTTTTGGGAAACGTCAATATCCTCAAATTCAATGTTATTTTCCTTTAAGAATTCTTTTAATGTTATGCAATAAGGACAAGTTGGTGTGGAATAGATTTTTACCATAATTGAAAATTTATTGGCAGCCACCACTTGGAGAATCACTACCGCCGCTTAAAACTTGTTTACATTCTTCTGGCGGTTCCTCGAAGGCAGCGCAAATGGCACCCTTATAAGCCTCTGAACTCCTGCTTCCCTTATATTCCACATCATTTATAAACAGCTGAGGAGAGCCCCTTACCCCATATTTTTTATTGAGAGATAGTTCTTCTGTTAATAAGCTAAAAGCTTCGTTTTTCTGGCAATCTTTTATTTGTTGAACGTCTAATCCCATATCCTGAGCCACTGGCTCCCAACAAGTGTCAGCGTTTTGACTTGAGCAATTCTTATTTATTTCTTTCAGAAAGTCCCAAAATTTATCTTTTTGGTATTTATAAACACAAAGTTCTCTTACGCCTTGATTAAGTTCCTGGACGCCATGCATTGAACAATATTTATTCTCTTCGTCCAGACAGAATTCTGGCCCTCCGCCTCTATAATTACTGTAAATAACATAGTGTGGCTCTATTTCTGCTTTCTCTCCTAAAAGTCCTACAACTGGCACCATAAGTTCTTCTGTCTGGTTTCCATAAGGGCAAAAAGACATAATAAATAATTTAACATCAGGTGCTTCTGTTTTTGGCGTTTCTTGGGTTCCATTTTCTTCCTCCGAGCTAGGAGGCTCTTGGTCTAGATCAACGGGTTCTGGAAATAAGAATTTCCCATCTTTGGTGGCATAAGAAGTTATCTCTTGGCCTTCAATGGTAAAGGTTAACTTATATAACCCCCTTTCTTCTGCCACACCTACCAAAGAGGCAGTCGCCTGTCCTTTTAAAATATTCTGATTAAGAAAATCTATTACCTTTTCTCCAACTTCTTGGCCAGTTAAAATGTTTTCTTCTTTAGGTGAAGAAAGGCTTATATAAACTAAAGCGCCACCAACAATAATGGCCGCAACAATAATAGCTAAGGGAATTAAAATTTTATTTAGATTATCGACCATATATCAAAGTATATTATAAATTTTATTTTGTGTAAAGCAAGATACTTTTGATTAAATCAAGCTGATTAATTTTTCCCAATTTTCCCTTTTTACAAGCCTTCTCGCTGAATTTTTCTACCCTATCGGTCTCATTGCCAAATATTAAAACTGGCACAGGCTCTGTACAATGTCTTTTAAGTAAAGAGCAGGTTGAATGGTCAGCAGTAATTACAATTAGAGTATTCTTTAAATTTAATAAGGGCTTTATGTTTTTATCGATCCTCTCAATAAATGCTTTTTTGCCTTGAAAATTTCCGTCTTCAGCTAAATTATCAGCAGCTTTGATATGACAGAAAACAAAGTTGTTTTTCAAAAGGGCTCTCTTAATTCTTTCAAACTTGCCCTTAAGATTAGTATTAGAAAAGCCTGTGGCGCCTTTAATTTTTATTAATTTCATCCCTAAAATTTTAGCAATTCCTTTATAGAGGGTACCACCGGCAATACAACAAGCTTTTAATTTATATCTTTGATAGAAACTGGGGATTTTTCTGGGTTTACCCGCTCCCCTAACTAATAAGTAATTAGCTGGTAGCTTTCTTGATTTCTCTCTTTTTTTGTTTGAAGGATGGTTTTTTAAGGTTTGATAGGCTTTTTCTAAAAATTTATTTAAAATTTGGGATGTATATTTGGCCTCTCTGGATTTATTTTGAGGAAAAGCTTTCTTAACTTTAATTCCAACTTTATGGGGATCAGGGTCTGTAATTCTCTCAGAAAGTTTCCTTCCTCGTAAAACCAGTACTGCCCGGTGGCCATAAGATTTTTTAACCAAGAACCTAATTCCTTTAATTTTAATTCCATTTAGGGCCTTTATTAATGGTCGGGTCTCACTTATCCTCCCTGCTCTTCTGTCAATCACTTTGAGATTTTTATCTACAGTACCAAAATTTGCTCTCAAGGCTAAATCTCCTTCTTTTAAATTAAACCCAATGCCAGCAGCTTCATATGGTCCTCGCCCCAAATAATAAATCTTGGGATTATAGCCGAATAAAGCCAAATGAGTGGTGTCTGAACGAGGATACCCTTGCCAAGGAAAATAAAAAGGCTTAGTCTGGCCGCAAATCCCATTTTTAGCTAACCAATCTAAATTAGGAGTTTTAGCTGCTTCAAGCGGTGTTTTATTTTTGAGCTTTAAGATAGGCTTGTCTCCTAATCCATCGATAATAATAAATACGATTTTCATAAAATTTTCTGATTGCCGACTCCCTCTCCCAAAATCTCGTTCATTTTAACCCTAGTTTTCGGTCCAACATAACCTGTTCCTTTGGTTAACCCCCACGGAACTAAAATGTCATGAACATATTTTTCCTGAAAGCGAATAACAGCTGCTTTAGTTAAAGGACCAAACCAACCAGACACGATACCTTCAGGATAAATCTCAGGACCTTGAGCTTTTAAGAAGATCTGTAAATATCTCACATCATCATTGCTCATGTCATATACAAGGTTAAGAGTAAATATATAATCAACTGGAATCTCTAAAAATTCTTTTTTTAAGAGTTGTTGAAGTTGGGCTTTTAGTTGGGTAATCTTGGCTGAGATTTCAACAATCTTTTGCTGGAGTTCTTCAATAGTTATTTCCTCAATGAGTTCTTCCGGAACTTCTTCTTCGGGGGTTATTCCTTCTTCAGGAACTTCTTCTGGAGGAAGAGTGGTATCTAAAATAATAGTGGTAGAAATAATTGGATAATAGGTAGATTTGCCGAAAAGGCGAACATAGACGGTTTTTTTTCCATCGCCTTCAGAAAGAACCCAATCTTTCGTAGTTTGGTAATCTTTAAGGAAACAACCTGAAAAATTAAGGTTGTTGCAGATCATCATATAAGTAACATTATTTGCTTTCAAGGTAAGGGTTACCTCTCTGGTATTGGTATAACTTGCTCCTTCATTGATAAGTAAAGAGTCGGGAAAAACTTCTAACGAGGGGATAGAGCCTGGTGTATAAGGTAAGCGGTTAACAGTAAAAGTACCTGATGTTGAAGAAGAACA
>CAYFWT010000018.1:0-7786 GCA_964346955.1 uncultured Candidatus Saccharibacteria bacterium | reverse complement strand
AGTCCTTAAAGGATTAGGACAAGCCTTCAGATATCTATCCAATCTTTTTCACTCCGCCCATATATTTCCTCAAAGCTTCCGGCACTTCAATACTACCGTCTTTCTGCTGATAATTTTCAATAATGGCAATAAGGGTTCGGCCAATAGCAAAGGCCGTACCATTTAAAGTATGAACAAATCCCAATTCTTGCTTGCCCTTTTCTTGGCGAAAGCGGATATTAAGCCGCCGGGCCTGAAAATCAGTGCAATTGCTCGTTGAGTGAGTCTCCCGATATTCTTCCTGTCCTGGTAGCCAAGCTTCAATATCAAACTTGGCGGCGGCTGGATCACCCAAATCACCGGTACACATTTGAACTATTCGATAAGGAATTTTTAAAAGTTGCATTAATTTTTCTTGTAGAGACAAAATCACTTGATGTTCTTTTTTTGACTTGGCTGGCTGACAGAAACTAAACATCTCTACTTTATCAAATTGATGAACTCTTAAGATTCCTTTAGTATCCTTACCATAAGCTCCCGCCTCTCGCCTAAAACAAGTAGAAAAAGCAACATACCTTTTGGGTAATTCCTGTTCTTTCAAAATTTCATCCATGTGCATCACCCCAATCGATTGTTCAGAAGTCCCCACTAAATACAAATTATCTTTCTCTAAGTGATAAACTTCATCCGCTCCTCTATCTAAATAACCCATGCCGGCCATTGCTTTATGCTTAAGCATTACCGGTGGAATAACCGGAACAAATCCTTCCTTAACCAGGACATCTAAAGCTAACTGAATTAAAGCAAACTCTAGTAAAACTGCCTCGCCTTTTAAATAACTGAAACGGGTGCCACTGACTTTAGCTGCCCGTTCTATATCAATGATGTCCAATTTTTCAGCAATTTTTAAATAATCTTTGGCTGGGAAAGCAAATTTTGGCTTCTTGCCTTCCTCTTTTAAAACCTGATTATCTTTTTCATCCTTTCCTTCAGGCACATCATCCAAAGGTAAATTAGGCACTTGTTTCATCAACTCTTCTAATTCTTTTTCTGTTTTATCTAATTCCGGCTCTAAGCTTTTTATTTTATCCTTAATTTCTTTGGCTTGCTGGCGCTGTTTATCATCAACTGCCTGCTGACTAATTTTATTCTGTTCTGCTTTCAGGCCTTCTATTTCTTGAAGTAATTGCCGCTTTTTTTTATCCAATTCTAAAAGCCGGTCAATATCAACCTTGACCTGTTTCTTTTGACAGCCTTCTTTAACTTTCTCTGGATTTTCCCGAATGAATTTTATATCAAGCATATTTTTAGCTTAGCTTAGGGACTGTCCTTACTTATAACCCTAAATCATCGCTTATACTTTGCATTGCCTCCAAACCAATCTTGGTAAATTCCTCTAAAGTTAAATCAATTTCTGAACAGGCGGCAATTTTGTCCCGGTCAGCTCCCCGGGCAAAAGCTTTTTCTTTGAATCGATTTAAAACTGATTCTGGACTTAAATCAGCTAACTTTTTAGTTGGCAAAACCAAAGTGGCCGCCACAATTAAACCAGTCAAAGGGTCAACACAATAGATAGCTTTTTCTAGCTTAGTTTCTCTAATCTTGCCAGTAGCTGGATTATGGGCTTTAGCTCCTTCAATAATCTCTTTAGTCACCCCTGCTTTCTCTAATATCTCAGCAGCTACCAAACCGTGTTTCTCTGGCTGTTGATGATAATCATTAATTTCCATATCCAAATCATGAACTAAGCCAGCCATGCCCCAAACTTCCTCGTCTTCTTTAAAATGACGAGCCAAAGCCCGCATAATTGCCTCAGTGGCTAGCATATGCTTAACACTATTTCCGTTTTTAACGTATTGGCGAACTAATTGGAGCGCTTCTTCTCTGGTCATAGTTCAAGGACGGTATTTTAGGGACAGTCCCTAAGGGACAGTCCTTAAGGACTGTCCCTGGTTAGCGAGGTCTCATTAAGGGAAATAAGATTACCTCTCTTAAGCTATGGGAATCAGTCAAAAGAGCCACTAAACGGTCCAGGCCCAGACCAAAGCCAGCGGCTGGTGGCAGGCCATATTCCAAGGCTTCAATAAAATCTTTATCATGCCTCTGAGCCTCTTCATCCCCTTTTTGACGAATTTTCTCTTGCTCTTTAAATCGCTTATCTTGCTCTAGAGGGTCATTTAGCTCAGAAAAAGCATTAACTATTTCTAAACCACCGACCACCAATTGAAAGCGAGCCGCCTTAGTTGGGTCTTCGTCTAATTGTTTAGCTAAAGGCGATGCCTCAATTGGATGGTGAACAATAAAAGTCGGCTGAATTAATTTCTTAAAGGCCTCTTTAACTTCTTCTTCATTTTTACCTAATTTTAAAAACTCAATTCTCTGCCAAGGCCTCTTAAAATCAATCTCCTTCCCCTGATAATTAATAGTTTGTGCTTTGTGTTTTGTGTTTTGTTTGGGATTTGTGCTTTGTAGTTTGTGATTTGTGAGAATATAGTCAAGCATCTCTTCAGTCAGTTTCATTAAATCCTGATAATCAGCGTAAGCCCAATAAAATTCCAGCATAGTAAAATCAGGATTATGAGTCGCATCAAGTCCTTCGTTTCTAAAACAGCGGCCAATTTCATAAACCTTTTCTAAGCCACCAATGAGCAATCTTTTTAAATAAAGCTCGGGAGCAATCCTGAGATATAAATCTAAATCTAGAGCATGGTGATGGGTTTTAAATGGTCTCGCTAAAGCTCCGCCAGGAATTGTCTGCAAAACTGGTGTCTCTACCTCAACAAAACTTCTTTTTTCTAAAAATTCTCTAACTAAGTTGATAATCTGACTGCGAGCCAAAAACTTATCCTTGACCTTTTTATTCATAACCAAATCTAAATACCTTTTTCGAAATCTCTCCTCAATATCCTTAAGGCCGTGCCATTTCTCTGGCAAAGCAGACAAACTTTTACTCAGGATTCGGTAATCCTTAACCAGAAGGGTCTTCTCCCCTTTTTTAGTCAAAAAGAACGTCCCCCTGGCTTCAATAAAGTCACCCATGTCAAAATTATCTTGAAAAAATTTATATTTTTTCTCACCTAATTCATCTCGCTTGAAGTAAATCTGTAATTTAGCTGAGCCATCTTCGAGATGAGCGAAAGTAGAACCGCCGTGTTCTCGAATAGTTCGCAAACGACCAACTAAAATCTCCTCTTTGCCTTTAGCCATTAATTGCTTAAAATCATCAATCACCTCTTCTAAAGTATGGGTTCGATTGACTTGGGCCGGATAGGGATTAAGACCTTTCTGGCGAAGGTTTTCTAATTTTTTTAATCTAGCTTGTCTGATTGATTGAATAGAAGACACAATAAATTAAATTTATTTAATATTAACTATTTTATACTTCACCTTCCCTTTGGGTGTCTCTAACTCAATTATATCACCGATTCGATGCCCCAAAAAGGCTTGACCAAGTGGTGACTCATTAGAAATTTTACCTTGAGCGGGGTCAACTTCTTGAGAGCCAACAATTATAAAAGTCTGCCGCCCAGGAGTGCCCTTAGGAAAATGGCCACTCATTAATTTCACTTCAATAACCGAACCTAATTGAACCTCTCTCTGTTCCCCCAATTTTTCTTTCCCCCTTGGCTTAATTAAAGTCGCTTCTCTAATAATCTCCTCCAAATCTAAAATCCTGCCCTCGTTAAAGGCTTGAGCTTCTTTAGCCGCTGCGTATTCAGTGTTTTCAGATAGATCTCCTAAGGACTTTGCCTCTTCTAATCGCTGAGCAATTTCCTGTCGTTTAACTGTTCTCCGTTCCTCTAATTCCTTTTTTAGTTTTTCCAAACCTTCAGGACTAATATACTTCATAAAAAGTTAGATGAGGAACTGTCAGGACAGTCCCTATTAACTATTTACTGACTAAAATACCATTTCAACACTTCTTTAGCAACTGGGACGGCTGCCTGATGACCTTGGCCGCCACCTTCAATTAAAATTGTCAAAACAATTTGAGGGTCTTCGTAGGGAGCATAACCGATAAACCAAGCATGAGCCTGGTCTTCTCTTCCAAACTGAGCTGTTCCTGTCTTGCCAGCTACCTTAACACCTAAATCAGCTAAGGCACGAGCTGAGCCAGCTAACACCGCTTGACGCATGCCTTCCTGGACTAAGCTAATATTTTTTGACTGGATAAATTTTTCTCGAACAACTTTAGGAACAATATCTCTAACGGTATTCTTTTCTGAATCAACAATTTTATTCACCAGCTGAGGCTGATAGAGGATGCCTCCATTGGCAATGCTAGCTATGGCGGAAGTCATTTGAATGGGAGTAGTTAAAATATCTCCCTGGCCAATGGCCACGTGATAAGTATCACCAAGATACCATTCCTCTTTTGGCTTTGCTCTTTCTTTCCATTCTCTATCTGGAATTAAACCAATTTCTTCGTGAGGTAAATCTATCTTAGTCGTCTGACTTAAACCAAAATATTGAAGATATTCTTTAACTCGGTCAATTCCTAAACCTTCTCGTTGACCATAGCCACCCCCCACCGTGTAAAAATAAACATTACAAGACTGAGCAATTCCTTCAATTATATCAACTCCCCCATGAGCTTTCCAATCTAGGAAATGATAAATTATTTGAGGATTGTATTTATTAGGAACGCTTAAGCTTCCCTGACAATTAATCTGTTGGTAAGGTTTGGCAATTTCTTCCTCTAGGGCAGCTGCCGCAATAAGAGGCTTTATCGTTGAACCAGGCGGATACTGACCAGCGAGGGCTCGGTTAAGAAATGGCTGATTAGGATTATTCTCTAAAGAATCTAACTCTCTTTGAGAAATTCCTTGGGCAAAAAGGTTATTATTAAAACTAGGTAAACTCACCAAAGCCAAAATACCACCATTATTAGGATCAAGAGCAATGGCTGTTGCCTTTTCTATCTTTTCCCCAGAGAAAGATAATCTATTAAGCGTCTCCTCCAGAACTTGATAAAGTTTCTCTTGTAATTCGCGGTCAATAAAAAGAACTAAACCCTGGCCCGGTTGGGCAAATTTGGTGGCTAATATTCTCTGCGTTTTGCCTAAGGAGTCTACTTCTATTTGTTCCTGACCAGGTTCTCCCTTCAGTAAATCTTCATATTGACATTCTAGACCAGCCTTGCCAATCTGGTCGCTTAATAAATAATCAGGATGTTCCTCAAAATCACTTTGGCTAACCTGACCAGTATAGCCTAAAATATGAGCAAAATAAAGGCCGAGAGTATATTCTCGTTGAGCATTCCTTTCCATTCTTAACCCTGGCCAATTAATCACCGCACTTTCTAAAACTAAAGCCAAAGAACGCTCAATGCCTTTAATTAAAACCAATTGGCTAACTTCCCCGTGAGCCTCTTCAATTCTCTCTCTTAGCTCTTCTTTAAGGGATGGAACAGTTACTTCAGGACTCCTATTGTTGGCGATGGCGGTGGCTATTTTTTCTAAAATTTCTTCCTGAAACAAGGGAGGATTATCTAAAAAATCAACTAAGTTAACCACTAAATCAAAATTGGGGACATTATAGACTAAAGGCCTCTCCCTTTGGTCATAAATAATGCCCCGGGGAGCGACCAGAGGATAAATCCTCAATCTGTTGCCCTGGGCTAAATTCCAATAATATTCTCCTTTGATTACCTGAAGATAGCCAGTTCGAAAAAATAAACCCAATAAACAAATAACAATTAAAGCATAGAAAAGAAAAAAATTACGGTGTTTGACAGGTTGCTCCATTTTCCCTTTTTCTTCTAAAGAATGGATTGCCTCAGCATCCAAGAAAATTTCTTCTGTCTCAATACTTTCTTTGGCTTTATTCTTTACGAAATATTTTTTTAATTCCATAAAAAAATATAACTGTTATCAATAAATTATAAGCTATTTCAATGAACAAATATTTCAAGCCAATCGTTGTCTTAGTCAAAAATATTTCAGCCAAACTAAATAAAAAGAAATTATAAATCAAAGTGCCTAGGAAAACCAGAAGAGCAGCAATCCAAAATTTAATCTCTGAAAAAAAATTTTTATTAAACCAATCAATCAAACAGGCAGCCGCAATCAGAGCTAAACTAATTAATCCAAAAGGTAACCCAGAAAAAAAATCTAAAAAAAGGCCAGCCAAAATAACTCCCCACCATACTTTTCTAAAGCCTTTAAAAATAACTAAAAGCAAAACTAAAACTAAGACTAAATTAGGAGCGCCCCCCAGAATAACCAGGAAGGGAATAAGCGTTGTCTGTAAAATTGCCGCTACTAATAAAGACAAAATAATTAAAAGAGACTTCATGAAATGTAGAAACAATTCAAGGACTGTCCCCCAGGGACAGTCCCTAAGGGACAGTCCTTGGAGGGACGCCGTGCTAGGGACTGTCCCTGATTAGTCCTTGAATACAAAAACTCTCTCCAGAGTGGTAAAATCTACGGCTGGCTTAATTTCAGCCTGCTGAGAAATCTGGACATCGGAAGAAATAACTTTTTTGATTTGACCAATGAGTAGACCGGCTGGGAAATCCCCAGCTAGACCAGAAGCAACCACTGTCTCGCCTACCTCTATGGTCCTCCTTTGAGGTAATAAATCGATTATTAAAGTTAGTCCTTGACCTCCTCTGACTAAGCCGGTGATGCCTGATTCCTGGACAAGAGCATTAACTCGACTATTGGAATCTATAATTAATTGAACCTTTGAAAAAGAACTAGTCACCTCAATAACCTGACCAACCAAAAGATTGCCAGCCACCATCACCGCTGCTTTCTTCTTAACGCCGTCTTTCTCTCCTTTGTCAATTAAAAAATATTTTCCTAAACCAGAAAAATCTTGACCAATCACCTTAGCTAAAATTAACTGTCTTTCTTCTAAATTAGATAAACCTATCTGTTTTCGAAGAAATTCATTTTCCCGAACAACTTCTTTTAATTGAGCAATCTGACCTAAAAGCTCTCTATTATCTTCTTCGAGTTTAATATTTTCTTGATTAAGGTCATTAACTGACCTAATGAAGTTAATAGAATTATTTATTTTTAAAGAAATTTGGTAAGCAACTCTTTGCCCAGAAGCAGTTAATTGGAAAAAGATATCTTTAGGAATCTTTAACCAACCCTGACTATTTAAAAAAATAAGTCCGCCAATAATTAATAGAGATAGCGTAAGAGGGTGACTAAAGATTTTTTTCATCAGAATCTATTCTAACACAGCCATTGTTAAATGACAAAAAAAGACTGGCAACTATAACAAATTGCCAGCTCTTTTGTCTGCAAATTACAAACCTACTAATTGGTGACTTACTTACTTAGATAACTAATATAGATAAGGGCAATCCTTCTACATTATCTTTTCTTCGTCAGAGGGAGGAGGAGTCTCAGCAGGTGCCTCGGGAGTCTCAGGCATCTCGGGAGTTTCGGGAGTTTCAGGGACCTCGGGGACTTCGGGAGGCACAGGAGTCTCCGGCATCTCAGGAGTAGGAGGAGCTTCCGAACCCTCCATTAAACTCACCCCTTTCTTGCCTTTCGACTTCAGCCAATAGACTAAGCCAGCCACCACAATTAAAATGATTATTATCCAAACCCAGGTCATATTTTTCTAACCCGGCCAGTCCCGTTCTTTTGTGCAAAAGAGCGAGATTTGGACACGGTTTCTTTTTTAATTTTTATTTTTATTACCCTTTCCCAGGGCGACTGCTTTTATTATATACTACTCTGGCCAAAATGAAAATCATTACACTGTGGATAACCTCCAGACATCCCCTGCTCCCATCAGCAAAACTATTTCGCCAGCCCTGCATTCTCTTTTTAAATATTCT
>CAYFWT010000017.1:0-12053 GCA_964346955.1 uncultured Candidatus Saccharibacteria bacterium | reverse complement strand
TGCTGGTTAGCCAGGTTGTTTATTTAGGCACCACAGTTATCTTCTTCCATTTCTGGCTTTTTATGGCTTTGGCTATGGTGGTTTGGCAGAGAGTTCGGACGACACCAGCTAAAAGAATTGTCTTCTCTTTTAAGAAGTTACCAGAAGTTGGCTTGGTTATGAACGTGGTCTTACTTATTTCGCTCTTTGCTTTGATTGCCCTCTTTTATTTGGGTGGCAGATTCTATTTAGCTGATGCCAAATTTATTCAGCCAGCTGCTAACAACGAAGAGTTGGTTCAAAAATTAGAAAGAGTTGTTAATTTGAATAAGTATCGGGAGAGTTATCGACGAGCCCTGTCGCAGGCTTATTTGGTTAGTGCTTGGGCAGAAGCGAGAAAGTCAGCTGCTGAACAGAGAATTCAGCTTTTGCAGGCTTATGCCTCTGGGGCAATCACTCAAGCCAGATTAGCCAGCTCTCTTAGTCCAAATTTAATTTACCCCTGGGAGAACTTAGGAGTTGTTTATCGCAATTCAAGGGGGCTGATTGGCGGAACTTTACCCTTTGCTTTGGAAGCATTTGCTAAAGCCATCGAGCTAGAACCAACTAATCCATTCTTCTATCGAGAGCTTTGTCGGATAAATTTAATCACTGAAGGTAAAGACCTAGATGAAACTTTAGCTTATTGTCAGAGAGCAATTGATTTAAAAGAGAACTATTTAGATGCCCATATTCAGTTAGCTTTGGTTTATGAAAGTAAGGGGGATATTGAGACGGCTACCGTTCAGATGGAAAGAACCCTGGATAAATTAAAAGGAGTTAGTTTTCAGCGGGGTTCTGCTTTAGCCGGAGCAGCTACTGAAGTATATTTTCAGCTGGGTCGGCTATATTTCAATCTTAATCGGATTGATGAAGCAGTGAAAATGTTTGAGCAGGCAGTTATTGTTACCCCTCAATATGCTAATGCCCGTTATGGGCTGGCCATAGCTTATCAAATAAAAGGGAGATTAGAGGATGCTTTGCTCCAATTCCAGATTGTTAATCAGTTGGTCGGTGGTAATCCTGATGTTGAGGCGAGAATAGGACAACTACAAGCCTTAATAGCCCCAACCCCAGCCCCGCCAACCCCATAGTGAATTGGAATTTGAATTGGGGGGCTTGACACTTTTTGGTATTTGAATATACTAAAAGTAGTTAATTGGTACTGAGACCATAATTACTCATCACCAATAAAATTTTTTAAATAGAGAAGAATCCCTTCTAGATAAAGGGAAGGGTTTGTTTTAATGTATAAAGAATCTCGACGGAACCGTCTGGGTAATCCACCAATGGGGGCAGATCCTGTTAGAAATGCGATTTCTAACGGGACAGGGCGACAAAAATTTCAGCTGCCTCATCTGGTTGAGATTCAAAAAAACTCCTATAACTGGTTCTGGGAAAGAGGCTTGCGGGAACTTTTTGATGAGATTTCACCGATTAAGGACTGGAGCGGTAAAGATTTAGAGCTTTATTTTTTAGATTATTACTTGGACGAACCAAAATATAGTGAAATTGAAGCTAAGGCTCATAATGTTTCTTATGAGGCGCCTTTGCATTGTCGGGTTAAGTTAGTTAATAAAAAAACTAAAGAAACAAAAGAGCAAGATATCTTTTTAGGTGATTTTCCCCGGATGACTCAGCGGGGTACTTTTATTGTTAATGCTGTTGAGAGGGTGGTTATATCGCAGCTGATTAGGTCATCAGGGGTGTTTTTTACTTCCCAATTTTTAAGGGGACAGCAGTTTTTTGGCGCCAAAGTGATTCCTAATCGGGGGGCTTGGTTGGAATTTGAGACTGACTCAGAAAAAGTTATTGGAGTGAAAATTGACCGGAAAAGGAAAGTGCCAGTGACAGCTTTATTGCGGGCTTTTTGGGCGATGGAGCGTTCTGCTAAGTCAGAGGCAGTCTCTCCGGCCGTCTCCTCTAAAGATAAGGCAGCCGAAAGGGCTATTCTGCCAGCCTTGACCAACGACCAAATCAAAGAATTTTTTGCTGATGTTAATACTGGCGAGGTTGATTATATTGAGGCGACCTTAGCCAAAGACGTTTCGCAGACAACTGGCGAGTCTTTTATTGAGGTTTATAAGCGAATCAGGCCGGGTGATTTGGCCACTGAAGATAATGCTCGCTCTTTTATTGAGGCCATGTTTTCTTTTGAAAGATATGACTTGGGAGAAGTGGGTCGCTGGAAGATGAATCAGCGGCTGGATTTAGACAAAACACAAAACCCAAAGCACAAATCCTTCACCCCGTTAAAAATCAAAGATTCTCTAACGGGGCAGGCAAAACAGAAGAAAGAGATTACTCAGGAAGACAGAATTTTGTATTTTGAGGATTTGGTGGCCATTATTGGTGAAGTTATTCAATTAAACAATACCCCAGGGGCCAAGTCAGATGATATTGACCATTTGGGTAATCGCCGAGTCAGAACTATCGGGGAATTATTACAGAATAAATTAAGAGTGGGTTTGGCTCGAACAGAGAGGGTTATTCGGGACCGCATGTCCACCTTAGATATTCATGGTTTGATGCCAGGTCAGTTAATTAATGCTCGTCCCTTTATTACCGCCGTTAAGGAATTCTTTACCTCTTCCCAGCTTTCTCAATTTATGGACCAGATTAATCCCTTGGCCGAGTTAGAACACAAGCGGCGACTCTCAGCCATGGGGCCAGGTGGTCTAACTAGAGAACGGGCTGGTTTTGAGGTGCGAGATGTTCATTCTAGTCACTATGGTCGGATTTGTCCCATTGAAACACCGGAAGGCCCTAATATTGGCTTGGTGGGGCATTTAGCTACTTGTGCTAGGTTAAATAAGTATGGCTTTATTATTACCCCTTACCGGCGGGTAATTAAAGGACGGACCACTAATGAAATTATTTATCTTGATGCTACTGAGGAGGAAAAATACAATATTGCTCACGCTGGGGTGCCCATTGACAAAAAAGGGTATCTTTTAGGTAGGGAAGTGGAAGCCCGGGTTCATGGTGAGCCAGCCACTATTTCTCGTTCCAAAATTGATTTCATTGATGTTTTGCCTCAACAACCAATTAGTGTGGCTACTTCTTTAATTCCATTTTTAGAGCACGATGACAGTAACCGAGCCTTGATGGGTTCAAATATGCAGCGGCAGGCAGTCGCTTGTGTCAATCCAGAGGCTCCCTTGGTTGGTACAGGTATGGAAGAAAAAGCAGCTAAAGACTCGGGGCAATTAGTGGTAGCTGAAGAGGATGGGAGAATTGAAGAAGTAGATGCCAATCATATAAGAGTGAAAATTCCAAAATCCAGTCACCCTGTTAGAAATCAGATTTCTAACAGGGCAGGCAAAGCTCAAAGAACAAATTACAAGGTATATCCGCTGCGTTCCTTTGTCAGGACTAATCAATATACTTGTATTTCTCAACACCCTTTAGCTAAGAGAGGTCAATCAGTTAAGGCAGGAGACATTTTGGCTGATGGGGCAGCTACTGAGGGTGGTCGGTTAGCTTTGGGACAGAATCTTTTAGTTGCTTTTATGTCTTGGCGGGGAAGTAATTTTGAAGATGCCATTATTATTTCCGAAAGATTAGTTAAAGACGACCGTTATACTTCTATTCATATTGAAAGTTTTACTTGTGACGTTCGAGAGACTAAGTTAGGCCCAGAGATAACTACCCCAGATATTCCTAATGTCGGAGAGGAACGACTTAAAGATTTAGATGAGGAGGGGATTGTTCGGATTGGTGCCGAAGTTGGCCCTAATGATATTTTAGTTGGTAAGATTTCACCTAAAGGGGAGACAGATTTAACCGCTGAAGAAAGATTACTTCAGGCGATTTTTGGTGAAAAGGCGCGCGATGTTAAGGATACCTCTTTAAGGATGCCTCACGGGAAGCGAGGTCGGGTGGTAGGAATTCAAATATTTTCTCGGGACAAAGGCGATAAACTAATGGCTGGGGTGATTAAGAGTATTCAGGTTGAAGTTGCTCAATTACGGAAAATTGCCGTAGGGGATAAATTAGCTGGGCGGCATGGCAACAAAGGGGTAATTGCTAAAATTTTATCTGAAGAAGATATGCCTCATTTAGCTGACGGTAGGCCAGTAGACATTGTCCTTAATCCCCTGGGAGTAGCTTCCCGAATGAATATTGGTCAGATTTTAGAAACTCATTTGGGTTGGGCAGCCCATAGCTTAGGTTACCAAGTGAATAGCTCTGCCTTGGCCGGGGTTGAAGAAGGGGTTATTAAAGAGCAATTAAGAAAGGCTAACTTGCCTGAAAATGGTAAGGTTACTTTGTATGACGGTCGGACTGGTGAAGCTTTTGAGCAACCAGTAACGGTTGGTTATATTTATATGATGAAGTTGCTCCATTTAGTGGAGGATAAAATCCATATGCGTTCGGTTGGCCCTTATTCTTTGATTACCCAACAGCCCTTAGGAGGCAAAGCTCAATTTGGTGGTCAGCGGTTTGGCGAGATGGAAGTTTGGGCTTTGGAAGGGTACGGGGCGGCTCATACTCTGCAGGAAATGCTGACGATTAAATCTGATGATGTCACTGGCCGAGCCAATACTTATGACGCGATTATTCGAGGTAGGACTATTCAGGCTCCCCATGTGCCAGCCTCCTTTAATGTCTTGATTAGCGAATTAAAGGCATTGGGATTGAATGTGGAATTGGTCGAGAAATGAAAAAACACAAAACTCAGAACACAAATTCCAAACAAAACCCAAATTACAAAACACAGAGCACAAACAGTTTGTGTTTTGTAGATTGTGTTCTGTGCTTTGTTTGGGATTTATGAAGTTTGTGTTTTGTAATTTTTTATAGATATGACTACTAAGGTCTCTGACTTTAAATCAATCGTTCTAAAGCTGGCTAGTCCAGATGAGATTATGGATTGGTCTCATGGGGAAGTGACTAAGCCAGAGACGATTAATTATCGGACCCAAAGAGCGGAAAAAGATGGCTTGTTTTGTGAGAGAATTTTTGGCCCAGAGAAAGATTGGGAGTGTTATTGTGGTAAGTATCGTCGAATCCGTTATAAGGGAGTGATTTGTGATAAATGTGGGGTAGAGGTGACCCGGGCCCTGGTCCGCCGAGAGAGAATGGGACACATTGCTTTGGCAGTACCTGTTTCTCATATCTGGTTTTTGCGAGGTGTCCCCTCCAAAATGGGGCTAATTTTAGATTGTTCTATTCAGGATTTAGAAAAAGTTATTTATTTCGCTGGTTATATTATTACCAAAATTAATGAGGGAGAAAGAGGAAAAATAATCGAAGCGATAAAAAAAGAATACAAAGCTAAATTAAAAAGTAAAAGTGAAAAAGGAAAAACTGGTAAATTAACCAATGCTGAAAAGGCAGCTTTAAAGGAACAACGAGATGTGGCCATCAGAGAGGTGAGGGGACTTTATAAGCATCAGATACTTCCAGAAATTGATTATCGTAATTTCAGTTTGAAATATAGTCAAGTTTTTGAAGCGGGCACCGGAGCCGAGGCCTTAAGAAAGATTTTTGAAGAAATAAATTTGGAAAAGCTAGCTAAAGAGCTAAGCAGTCAAGCAAAAAAAGCTAGTCCTCTTTTAAAGAAAAAAAATCTTAAACGACTGCGCTTGGTTGAGGGAATAATTAAGACCAAAATTAGACCAGAGTGGATGTTTTTAACTATTCTGCCAGTCTTACCACCTGACCTGCGGCCGATGGTTCAATTAGATGGCGGTCGTTATGCTACTTCTGATGTCAATGATTTATACCGACGGGTGATTAACCGTAATAATCGCTTGAAGCGGCTAATAGAGCTAAAAGCACCAGAAGTTATTTGCCGTAATGAAAAGAGAATGCTTCAGGAAGCAGTTGATGCTTTGGTTGATAACACTAGCCGGCGCAGTCAAGTGATGGTGGCTGCCTCAACTGGTCAAAAAAGAACCCTTAAGTCATTGGCTGATATGCTTAAAGGAAAACAAGGACGATTTAGGCAAAATCTTTTGGGCAAGCGAGTGGATTATTCAGGTCGCTCGGTAATCGTGGTTGGTCCAGAACTAAAACTTCATCAGTGTGGTTTGCCCAAGTACATGGCTTTAGAGATTTTTAAGCCTTTTGTGATTAATAAATTAGTGGAACAGGGCCTGGCTCACAATGTCCGGGGAGCCGGCCGGTTAATTGAGGAAGAAACAGATGAAGTTTGGAACATTTTAGAAGAGGTGACGCAAAATCGTTATGTTCTTTTGAATCGAGCGCCAACTTTGCATCGCTTAGGGATTCAAGCTTTCCAGCCGGTTTTGGTTGAGGGAAGCGCTATTCGAATTCATCCCATTGTTTGTCGGGCTTTTAATGCTGATTTTGATGGTGACCAAATGGCTGTCCATTTGCCCTTAAGCGAAAAGGCTCAAGCTGAGGCGAAAAAAATAATGCTTTCTTCAGATAATTTACTTAAACCAGCCACTGGTGAGCCAGTGGCCATCCCTACCCAGGATATGGTTTTGGGTTGTTATTGGATGACTAAAATTGAAGATGGCTTGCCTGGCGAGGGAAAGATTTTTAGTACGCCATCAGAGGCACTTTTGGCTAAGCACTTTGGTCATGTTCATTTAAGGGCGATGATTAAAGTACGAATTCCCAGTACGGGGATAGTCCCTCCGGCGACGTCCTCTAAAGCTAAAAAGAAGGTAGCGGAGGGGACTACTCCCCCTGAGTTAGTTGAAACTTCAGTTGGTCGGATTATTTTTAATGAGCCGTTACCTCCAGAAGTTGGTTTTGTTAACAGGGCGATGAATTCTCGAGAGTTGCGTAAGTTGGTTTCAGAATTGATAGATAAATGTGGTATTAAAAAAACAGCTTTAATTTTGGATAGAATTAAAAGGATGGGTTTTAAATATGCTTCTGATTCAGGTATTAGTTGGGGGATGGATGACTTACAAATTCCCAAAGAGAAGAAGGCCTGGCTAGAAGAAGCTCACAAGGAAGTAGAAGCTGTTCAGACCCAATATGAAAATGGGTTGTTAACTGATGCCGAAAGAAAATCACGGGTGATTGAAATTTGGTTGAATGCTACCGAGAAGATAGCTCGGCAAACACCAGAAACTTTAGATTTACGCGGTCCCATCTTTACTATTTTTGACTCTGGCTCAAGAGGTTCCTGGGGGCAATTGACCCAGATGAGTGGCATGAAGGGATTGGTGATTAACCCAGCTGGTGAGGTTATTGAATTGCCGATTAAAAGTTCTTATAAAGAAGGTTTTAATGTTTTGGAATATTTTATTTCTACTCATGGTGGTAGAAAGGGAATGGCTGATACTGCTTTAAAGACAGCCACCGCTGGCTATTTGACGCGGCGTTTAGTTGACGTTTGTCAAGATGTGGTTGTCCGTGAGGAAGATTGCGGAGAGAGGAAAGGGATTTATATTTACCGAGAAGACGAAGAGAATATGGGCAATTCTTTAGCTTCACGGATTGTTGGGAGAGTGAGTTTAGAGAGAATTATAGCACCGCGGGCGGGGACAGTCCCTCAGGGACAGTCCTCGCGGAGCAGGACTGTCCCTGAGGGACTGTCCCCAAAAGAAGGCGAGGTGTTGGTTAAAGCAGGGCAGCTGATTGACAAGGAGGCCGCTCAAAAAATAGATGAGGCTGGCATTGATAAAGTTAGGGTCAGGTCAGTGACTACTTGTCAGACCGTCAACGGGATTTGTCAGAAATGTTATGGTTATGATTTGGGCAGAAATCAGCTAATTAAATTGGGTGAGGCAGTCGGCATTGTTACTGCTCAGGCAATTGGCGAACCAGGGACTCAATTGACCTTGCGGACTTTCCATACTGGTGGCGTGGCTGGTGGTCAAGATATTACTCAAGGTCTGCCTCGAGTGGAAGAAATTTTTGAAGCGAGGTCACCTAAAGGAAGGGCGGTTATCTCAGAAGTTGATGGTCGAGTCATTGAGGTTATCGAAAGAGGCAAGCAAGTAATTATTCGAATAGAATCATTAGAGAAAGTCAAAAAGGCCATAACCACCTCAAGCCAAGCAAAAGTAAAGAAAGAGAGAAGTCGCTCAAGGAGCAAGGAGAAGAAGGTGGTAGAATGTAGCTTACCAACTGGTATAGGAATTTGGGTCAATAAAGGAGACTTGATTGCCAAGGGCCAGCAGATAGGCGAAGGGCATATTGATTTGAAGGAACTCTATCGAGTGGCTGGAAAAGAAGCTGTTCAGAGATATATAATTAAAGAGGTTCAACAAATTTATACTTTTGCTGGCGAAAACATTAATGATAAGCATATCGAGATGATTATCCGACAGATGTTTTCGCGGGAGAGAATAAAAGACCCAGGCTCAACTAACCTTTTAGCTGACCAGATAGTTGAACGAAATCGTTTCGAAAAAGAAAATACTCAAGTAGCTAAAACTAGTGGCCAACCAGCTAGTAGCGAGTCCCTGCTTTTAGGTATTACTAAAGTTTCTTTAACTACCGAGAGTTTTCTTTCGGCCGCTTCTTTTCAAGAGACAGCTAGGGTTTTGATTGATGCTAGTATTCAGGGGAAAAAGGATGAACTGCGTGGCTTGAAAGAGAATGTGATTATTGGTAAACTAATACCAGCAGGTACCGGATTTAGTAAATAGAATCTGGAATCTGGAATCTAGAATTTAGCTAAAATTTAAAAAGCCAAATTCCAAATTCTAAATTCCAAATTCTGATTTGGGTTTGTGGCTAAAAGACGTCTCAAAAAAAAGAAAAAGGGACTGAAGCTCAAAAAAGAGCTCAAAAAGAAACCGGCTCTTCATTTTGAGACCAAAAAGGGGATTTTAGTGGTCATTTGTTTTGCCTTGGCTGTTTTAAGTTTTTTAAGTTTTTTAAATGTGGCTGGGGTATTTGGCCAATACTTTTTGGAGATAACGCGCTTACTTTTTGGCTTGGGGTTTTTCCTTGTTTCCATTGGTTTTGTTTTAGTTGGTTTAGCTATTTTAACACCTCGTTTAAGATTTAAGGAAAAAGAGCGGCCAGTTTATCGAACCATTCTTATTGGAGTGGTTCTTTTTGTTTTTAGCATTTTGGGAATTTTTCATATTTTTGCTTTTCGGTCAGCTGATTTAGGCGATAATCTGTCGGTGGTTAGTAGTCGGGGAGGGGGCTATCTTGGCTTAATTATTGGCCATCCTTTAATTAAGTATTTAGGCTTTTGGGCATCTTTAGTGGTTCTTTTGTCTCTTTTGGCAATTTCCATTTTGACTACTTTTAATATTTCTCTTATTCCTTCAAGGAAGAAAGAGAAAGAGGAGGCTAAAGCTGTTCCAGGCGAAGCCAAAGAGCCTTTGCCGCCAACCGAAAAAGAAAAAAAGCTTAGTCTTTGGGGTAAATTAAAAGAGAAAGCAAGAGAAGAAATTAGCAGAGAGAAGGAAGGGAAGGATCGTCTTTTGGGCCGAGAAGTTTCCACAGAAGATAAGGAAGTCATTCCATCTGTTACCTCAGTTAGTCAAGCCCGACCAGTCAAAGGAAAAATGGTAGTCCCACCCCCAGGTTTTAAACTGCCCCCCCTTGATTTTCTAGAAAAAGATAAAGGACAGCCGACCAGCGGCGACATCAAAGCTAATATCAATATTATTAAACGAACTTTAGAGAATTTTGGTATTGAAGTGGAGATGGCTGAGGTTAATGTTGGGCCAAGTGTCACCCAATATACTTTAAGACCAGCCCAGGGAGTAAAGCTTTCTCGGATTACTGCTTTGCATAATGATTTGTCTTTAGCTTTGGCCGCTCATCCTTTACGAATAGAGGCACCAATTCCTAAACGTTCTTTGGTGGGCATTGAGATTCCTAATCGGGCAGTTGTTTTGGTTCGTTTAAGAAATCTTTTGGAGAGACCAACTTTTAAGGAATCTTCTTCCTCTTTGACTTTTGCTTTGGGTCGAGATGTGGCCGGCAATCCTATGTTTGCTGACCTGGCTCAAATGCCCCATCTATTGGTGGCCGGTGCTACGGGAACGGGAAAAACTATTGCTTTAAATAATTTAATTACTAGTTTGATTTATCGAAATTTTCCTGGAGCCCTTAAGTTTATTCTAATTGATCCTAAGAGAGTAGAGCTGGTTACTTATAATGCCATTCCTCATTTATTGACTCCCGTGGTTGTTCAAGCGGATAAAGCCATTAGCGCCTTGCGTTGGGCAGTTGGCGAAATGGAACGGCGCTTTGAAATTTTCCAGGAAGCGGGCAAGCGGGATATCAGGGCTTATAATAAGGGGAAAGAGCAATTGGCCAAAGGTGAACGATTGCCCTATGTCGTTATTATTATTGATGAACTAGCTGATTTAATGGCTTCGCATGGTCGAGAGGTGGAGGCAGGTATTGTTAGATTGGCTCAGATGGCCCGGGCGGTTGGTATTCATCTGGTTGTTTCTACTCAACGGCCTTCGGTGGAAGTAATCACTGGTTTAATCAAGGCGAATATTACCTCAAGAATGGCTTTTCAAGTGGCTTCTCAAGTTGATGCCCGAACCATTTTAGATATGGCCGGAGCGGAAAAATTATTAGGTAATGGCGATATGCTTTTTCTAGCCGGTGATTCAGCTAAGCCCCGCCGGATTCAGGGAGCTTATACTTCAGATAAAGAGATTAAAAGAGTAACTGATTATTTGAGAGGAACTAGTCAGCCGGACTATAATGACGAGGTAACTACCAGCCAACCTTTCCGAGTCGAGACAAGGTTAGGCCCTGATTTCAACGGCTCAGAAGCGAGTGACGAATTATATCAAGAAGCCAAAGAAGTAGTTACCCAAGCGGGTAAGGCTTCAGCTTCTCTATTACAGCGAAGATTACGGATTGGTTATGCTCGGGCAGCTCGATTATTAGATATTTTGGAGGAAGAAGGGGTGGTTGGCCCGGCTGATGGTGCTAAACCGCGACAAGTGTTTATTGATGAAGGGGAGAAAATAGATATTGAGTAATTTCCAATTTTAACGTCATCCTGAGCCCCGACGTAACGTCGGGGCGAAGGATCCCAGGCAAGAATAACACGGGATTCTTCGCGGAGCCTGTGCTGAGCGGATGCGAAGTGCTCAGAATGACAGTAAGATAATAGGCAAAAACACCTTAAAGAGGTGTTTTTTTATATCCACAAAATGTCCATAGAGGCATCCCCAGCTTATCCACAAGAAGGAACTTGACAGGGTTTGTGGCCTTTTCTATAGTTAAGATAGGATAGTGGTATACTGGGATAGTTAAAAAACACCCAGTAAGCTATCTATGCTCTTTATTGTTCTTTAAACCAACCAAAATATTCTTTGAATCCTGGACATTACCAGAGACTGAAGAGAAAGCTTGAAACAGATTCTTTTTAGGAATTTTATGGGTTTCTGCAGAAAACTTATTTATCGAAATTGTACTTTTTCATTAACATCATTAAACATCTAAGATATCCATAAAAGAAATCTTCAGAATTTATACCAGAAATCTCCCAGAAATCTCCAAAAACATAAATAAATGTCCATCGATGCTCTATGTTTTTCTTTTTTATCGCCCTTTTAAAGAAGGAACTAGGCTCAAGGGTTTAAAGAATAAACCTTTGAGGGGCATCAAATACATCTTATTTTGCCCCAGGGAAGTTAACAGCTAGCTAGCTCAAAATAATCATAAAAATTCTCCATAAAGGGGAGACGATGCCCCTCAAAGAAACACTCCTTTTATCTGAAATTTAGACTTAAATCTATTAACTGAGATAAAAGATAACAGGTTTAAGTTTAAACTCCAGAGAAAAGTATCCATACCATTAAGGAAGTTTTTAACTTCCACTGGTAAATAAAAATTAAATATTCATTAAAAAGGGCGAATCTTTAATAAAAAGGGCGAATTCTTAGTCAAGTTTAAAGGGCGAATTCTTGATTTTTCAAGATTTTCAAGAAAAAGGCCCTTTTTTTATTTGTTTTAAGGATATGCCCGAAAAATATTCCCTTAGTGACATCTTAAAGAGAATAGACCGCAATAAGACCACTTTGATTCGCTGGGAAGAAGCAGGTTTAATCCCCAAGGCCAAAAGAGACGCCCGGGGCTGGCGTTATTATTCCAAGGAAGAGGTA
>CAYFWT010000016.1:0-2516 GCA_964346955.1 uncultured Candidatus Saccharibacteria bacterium | reverse complement strand
ACTAAAATTTAGGCTTCCTCAATTGATTTCTATAAAAAATTAAAACTTTAAAAAGTTTTCTCCCCTAAAAAGGATTAAATTTAGGGATTTTTTGTGTTTTATTAAGCCCTAAGATTATGGGAAAGATCAAAACAAAAAACTTCGGGAAATTAAAAGTCCGACTTCCCCTAGACTATCTGCTTAAACAACAGCAAGAAAGTTGGAAAAATTTTTGCCAAAGAGATTTAAAAGAACTTTTAGCTGAAATGTCACCAATTCGAGATTATACTGGCAAAGAATTGGAGCTTTGGTTTTTAGATTATAAATTGGATACACCTAATTATAAATCGGAGTTAGAAGCGAAGAAAAACAATGATTCTTACGCAGCTCCTTTAAGGGTAAAAGCCAGGCTGGTTAATTTAAAAACAAAAGAGATTAAAGAACAAGAAGTATTTTTAACTGATTTTCCTCTAATGACTGAACGGGGCACCTTTGTTGTTAATGGGGTTGAAAGAGTGGTTATTTCTCAGCTTATTCGTTCACCGGGTGCCTTTTTCACGATGCAGATCATTGGAGGAAGAAACTATTTTGGTGCAAAAATTATTCCAAATAGAGGAGCTTGGTTAGAATTTGAGACAGAAAGTACAGGTTTAATTGGAGTTAAAATTGATCGAAGAAGAAAAGTGCCCGCCACCATGTTGCTGAGAGCTTTAGGTATTGATAAAGAGAACCAAATAAAAGAACTTTTTCAAGATATCGATAATGACCCCGAAATTAAATATATTGAGGAGACCTTGAGACACGACCTAACCCATAGTCAAGCCGAAGCCTTAGTCGAAATTTATCGGAGATTAAGACCGGGAGACTTAACTACCCCCGATACTGCCCGCGAACTAATTGAGAATATGTTCTTTAGATTTGAAAGGTATGATTTGTCTAAAGTGGGAAGGTGGAGAATGAGGCAAAGATTGCCAGAATTAAAAAATTACAAATTAAATGTTAAAAGCCGAAAAGAAAAAAAAGTTTTAGCTAAAAATCCTGGAGAGGAAATTACTATTTCAGATAGGGTCTTGAGGCCAGAAGATATTATTGCGGTTTTAAGAGAAATTGTTCGTTTAAATAATGACCCCGAAGGAAAACCAGATCAAATTGATCACCTCGGAACCAGAAGAGTAAGGGTTTTCTCAGAGCTTTTACAAAATAGATTAAGAGTAGGACTTATGAGAATGGAGAGAATAATTAAAGACCGAATGTCAACCTTAGATGTTTATACTTTAACCCCAGCCCAAGTTATTAATCCCAGGCCATTTATGGCGGTAGTAAGAGAGTTTTTTACCTCAAGCCAAATTGCCCAATTTATGGATAATGAAAATCCTTTAGCTGAATTAGAGCACAAAAGAAGATTATCAGCTACAGGGCCTGGTGGCTTAACTCGAGAGCGAGCCGGCTTTGAGGTGAGAGATGTTCAGCCTTCTCACTATGGCAGAATTTGCCCTATCCAGACCCCAGAAGGACCAAATATTGGTTTGGTTGGACATTTAGCTTCTTTTGCTAGGATTAATCCTTATGGGTTTTTAGAGACCCCTTATTTTAAAGTGAAAAAAGGTAAAGTTACTTCAGAAGTTCATTATCTTAATGCCTATGAAGAAGAAAAATATAATATTGCTTCAGCCAGTGTCCTTCTCGATAAAGATGGCAATATTATACATTCCAAAGTTGAAGCGAGAATAAAAGGAGAGCCAGGCAAAATAGAAAAAGAAAAAATCGATTTTGTTGATGTTTCCTCTGAGCAATCTATTTCAGTTGCTACTTCCTGCATCCCCTTTTTACAGAATGATGATGCTAATCGAGCTCTGATGGGTTCAAACATGCAAAGACAAGCTGTGCCCTTGATAAAACCAGAGATTCCTCAGGTTGCTACCGGAGTAGAAAGAAATGTTGCCGTAGATTCAGGACAAGAGGTGGTAGCCCTAGAGGATGGGACAGTGAGTAAAGTGGACGCCAATCAAATAATATTAAAGACTAAAGGGAAAAGACCCGAAACTCAGAAATATGAATTGCGAACCTTTCTTCGAACTAATCAATACACCTGCTTTCATCAAAGACCGATAGTCAAAAAGGGAAATATCGTCAAAAAGGGAGACATTTTAGCTGATGGGGGAGGAATTTCTCAAGGATTTTTAGCCTTAGGCCAGAATGTCTTAGTGGCCTTTTTAATTTGGCGAGGAAGTAATTTTGAGGATGCTATTGTCATTTCTAAAAGATTAGTAAAAGATGATATCTTTACCTCTATTCATATAGAAGATTTTACCTGTGATATTCGGGAAACAAAGTTAGGGCCTGAAATTACTACCGCTGACATTCCCAATGTTGGAGAAGAAAGACTGAAAGATTTGGACGAGGAAGGAATAGTTCGAATTGGAGCTGAGGTTGAGCCAAATGATATTTTAGTGGGTAAAATTTCTCCCAAAGGAGAAGCTGATTTAACTTCTGAAGAAAGATTGCTCCGAGTGATTTTTGGAGAAAAAGCCAGAGAA
>CAYFWT010000015.1:0-18893 GCA_964346955.1 uncultured Candidatus Saccharibacteria bacterium | reverse complement strand
AAGGACTGTCCCTCAGGGACAGTCCCTAAAATACAGTCCTTAAGGACTGTCCCTCAGGGACTGTCCCTAATACTGCGTTCTTGTCTTTTATGCGAGTTTCTAACAAAGAGCACATTTGTTATTCTGGAGGTTATTATCATATTTATAATCGAGGCATTCATCAACAAGACATCTTCTTAAAAGAAGATGATTATATTTTTTATTTGCAGAGATTAAGGCAGGCCAAAGAAAAGCAAAAAGCTTCGGTGATCTGTTATTGTTTGATGCCTAATCATGTTCATCTATTGCTTCGCCAAGATTCCGAAACCCCGATTTACCGAATGATTTCTTCTCTTCACACTTCTTATTCTATGTATTTTAATCGAAAATATGATAAAGTAGGGCATCTCTTCCAGAACAGATTTAAACAGAAAAATATTGAAAAAGACGAGTATCTTTTACACCTTTCTTGCTATATTCATCTTAATCCTTTTATTGATGGCCTTGTCGAGAAGCCAGAGGAGTATCAATGGTCGAGTTATCCTGATTATATTGATTTGCGGCCAGGCACCCTTTGCGATAAAGAGCCAGTTTTATTAGATAAGGCTTCGGATTGGTATAAGCAAATCACTGAAGAAGACATGGTCGAACGATTAATCAAAAAAGAATTCCAAGAACAATTAAATATTAGGGACTGTCCCTAAAATACAGTCCTTAAGGACTGTCCCTCAGGGACTGTCCCTAAAATACAGTCCTTATGAAAGGAATTGTTTTAGCTGGTGGCAAAGGCACTCGGTTGATGCCTTTGACTAAGGTAATTAATAAAAATATTTTGCCCATTTATAATAAACCGCTGATTTATTACCCTATTTTGACTTTGCGTGAGGCTGGCATTAAAGAAATATTGATTATTTCTGGGCCAGGTCACGCTGGTCAGTTTTTAGACCTTTTAGGCTCTGGTAAAGAGTTAGGAGTAGATTTAAGTTATGATATTCAGGAGGAGCCAAAAGGCATTGCTCATGGTTTAGCAGTGGCTAAGGATTTTGCTGATAATGGCCAAGTGGCTTTTATTTTAGGTGATAATATTTTTGAAGATAGTTTGAAAAAAGCTGCTGATGATTTTAGAAAACAGGAAGAAGGAGCTAAGATTATCATTAAACAAGTGCCCGATCCAGAGAGATTTGGGGTGGTCAAGTTTAATAAAAAAGGTGATAAAATAGCCAAAATTGTTGAAAAACCTAAGCGGCCGCCGACTAATTGGATGGTCACTGGCTTTTATTTGTATGATAATCGGGTTTTTGATATAATCAGGGGATTGAAGCCATCTGGCCGGGGAGAATATGAGATTACTGATGTGAATAATTTTTATGTCAAAGAGGGGACCATGGCTTATCAGAAAGCAAGAGGCAGATGGATTGACGCGGGTACTTTTGATGCTTTGCTAGAGGCCAATATTTTTGTCGCTAAAAAGATAAAAAAGTTCGAAAAACGCTTTTAAAAGGACTGTCCCTCAGGGACAGTCCCTAAGGGACAGTCCTTGGAATTTGTGAAAAGACGGGAATTTGTAAAACTTTACGACCAATACGCTCCTCGAATTTACCGTTTTGTTTGTCTAAAGGTTAATTCACCTCAAGATTCTGAAGATTTAACTTCAGAAGCTTTTTTTAAGTTTTGGCGGGAGGTGGCCAATAAAAATAATAAAATTGACAATCCACGGGCTTTGCTTTATCGGATAGCCAGTAATTTAGTCAATGATTTTTATCGGAAAAAATCCCGGACTGAGCTAATTGTCGATCCAGAAGAAGATGATACCTTAGCCAAAGCTCCTGATAAAACGGATTTGGCCAAAGGAATAAACCTAGACTCAGATATCACCGAGGTTAAAAAAGCCCTAACCCAGCTTAAAAGTGAATATCAAGATGTAATTGTTTGGCACTATCTAGACGAGCTTTCCATTAAGGAAATTGCCCAGATTTTGGATAAATCTGAAGGGGCAGTTCGAGTATTAGCGCATCGAGCCTTAGTAGCCCTCAAAAAAGGACTGTCCCTCAGGGACAGTCCCTAAAATACAGTCCTTAAGGACTGTCCCTTAGGGACTGTCCCTAAAATACAGTCCTTGGAGTGTAATAAAATGGCTTTTTATTCGTCTTATTATATAGAAATAGATGACTGACCGACAATTAATCAAAAAGATTAAAAAATTAGAGAAAATCCAGCCCTCTCAAGAATGGCTGGATTTAACACGTTATGATTTAGTCAGGCAAATTGATTTTGAAAAAAGAGATGACGCCCGAATTGGGGGGTTTTTTAATTGGTTAAAAGAGCCTCAATTAGTGGCTTTGGTTATTTGTTTGGTGCTAATTTTTGTCGGTGGTCCTTGGTTAATGATTAAGGCTTCTCAAGCTAGTTTGCCGGGTGAGGCCCTTTATTCAGTGAAAAAAATAAGTGAAGGGGTTCAAACCAAGGTTGCTTCAGAGAATATCAAGGCCAAGCTTCAAGTAGAGTTTGCCAACCGGCGCCTAGAGGAATTGAGTAAAATAACCGAGGATTCCTTTATTTCAGAGGAAAAAACCGAGAGAGCTAAACAAGTAGTTAATGATTTTAAAGATAAATTAGCTGGGGCGAGTCTCCACGTGGGTAAAATCTCCAGAGAAGAAGCCATAGCAATGGCTAAAAAAGCAAAGAAAATAAAGGAAAATTTGGCAAAAACAAAAGAAGAAGTCTCTTTAGAGATCCAGACTGAGTTAGCCGAAGCAGAGAAAGCGATTGAAGAAATCAATCATCAAATTTTGACTGTTTTAGCTAAAGAAAGCCAGGAAAGCGAAGAAACAGCTACCACTACCCTTGATAAAGAAATTCTTATTTTCTTAGAAGAGACAGATTCGGGGACAATGACTACCACAGAAGAGATTATTAATGAGGTTGAGGAATAGATTAACTTAAACGAGCTTATCCACAGTTTTGGCTTGCTTGGTTAGTTTATTCACAATAAAATTAAAAATGAGAGTCCGACATTAAGAAAAAGGTCGAATCCCAATAAATAAATTTAATTGGGAATTTCTTGACAGTTGGGCAGGTTTGAGTTAATAAAAAATAAGCTCAGTCGTAAATAAAAAAGGTCGATACGACTGAAAAAATAACAGGTCGAATGAGATTGCCTAATAGCATGTGAATTAGCCAATCTCAGAGATTAAAAATAAAAATGAGTAGAAAATTACAAAGACCGATTTCGATTTTGACATCTATTACCACAGCGGCTTGGCTTTCCGGCGTAGCCATGTTAACTCCAATGGCTGCCATGGCTGCTATTGTTGATGGCGACATTGTCAGTCCAGATGCTGAATTTACTGAAGGAGATGTAACTTATTATCCTTATGATGTCTTTATTGTCAAAATAGTTGGCGATAAGACATTTAAGAGGTTAATCCTCAATCCTTCAGTATTTGAAAGCTATGGTCATTTGGAATGGGGAAATATTCAAACCATTGCTGCTGATACAGTTGATGGCTACACCACTTCTGACCTAGTTCGAGAAATCGACGACACCAAGGTTTATAAGTTAATACCTGATGGTGATACTGGCACCAAGCAGTGGTTAAATATGACCGCCGCTGATTTCGAGTCAGAAGGTTATGATTGGGATTCCATCTACATCATCAACTCCGCTGACCGCGACGCTTACACCACTGGCTCTGATATTACGGTTGCACCAGTAGTCAGTACGGGGACTTTAACAGTTGCTTTGGCAGCTGATACCCCAGCTTCAGGAACGGTGGTGGAGAATGCTGCTCGGGTTCCCTTCACCAAGATTAACCTGAGTGCTAGTGGCGGTGCTGTAATTATTGATTCAATGACTCTGGAAAGAGGTGGTTTGGGTCAAGATGGTGCTTTCTCTTCCATAGCGGTTATTTTAGACAGTGAAGATGGCGATCGATTAGGCAGTAACAAGAGCCTAAATGCCAGCCATCAGACAGTCCTTAATGATGACTTAACCGTCTCCGATGGCACCACTAGGAGCATTTACTTGACGGGTAATATGGCTGCTGATATGGACAGTTATGCTGGTGAGACACCTACTTTAGAGTTAATAGCCATGACCTTAAAAGAAACTGCTACCTTAAATGCCACTTTGCCAATAGAGGGTAATTACCAGACGATTAACAGCACTATTGCCATTGGCACAGCGACTGTTGAGCCTGGCGGCAATGAGCCATCAGCCACTACCCAAAATGTTGGAGTGACTGATTACATTGTCAGCTCACTTAAAATAACAGCTGGTTCAGCGGAAAAGATTACTGTTAAAAAGGTTGTCTTTACCCAAGATGGGTCAGCTGGCTTGGATGATGTGGAGAATCTTGACTTTGTTAATGCCAACACTGGCGAGGTTCTGAGTACGGTGGAGCACCCCACTGCCAAATCAGTTACCTTTACACCAGATATCACCATTGGTAAAGGTAAAAATGTCAGTTTTGACTTAAGATTAGATATTAAGGATGGCTCTGGTCGAGATATTTCTTACGACATTGACGAGGATACTGACGTTATGGTCAAAGGTGTTACCTATGACTACTACATTACCCCAAGTTATGAGGACAGTGCTGGTAGTTCAGTCACTTCTCGACCATACTACGATGCTACTGATACCACTATTGGGCGAGGTAGCTTAAGGATGGAAGCAATGTCTGTTTCGCCAACCAACATTGCTGAAGACAAGGCTGATATTCTCATAGGTAAGTTTAAGTTTGTCGCCAAAGGCGAAGAGACTAAGATTACCTCCATTGGTTGGGATACAGTGATTACCATTGTGGCTGGTTCTTTGGCAACTACCTCTGATATCACTAACTTAACTGTCTATGACCCAGAGGGTACCACAGTAGCTGGTCCCATGGATCCAACTTATGATGGTCCAGGTGATGCGGCTACTAAATCCACTGGGGCAGCTACCACCACTGATACGATTATCGTACCAGTTGGTGAAACCGAGTACACGGTTAGAGCTGATTTAAGTGGTGACTTTAGTGCTAATGATAAGGTTCAAGTCAGAGTTTTGCCGAATCAGGTTACCGCTCGTGGTATGACCACGGACCTGTCTATTACGCCAACCCCAGCTGCCTGGATTACTTCAACCAACTTAACCGTTAAAGCAGCTGCCTTGACTATTTCAGTTTCTTCTGACCCAGCCGCTCAAACAGTGGTGGCTGGTACCCAGGACTTTACTTTTGCTAAGTATGTCTTTGATGCGACTGACTCTGGCAGTGATATTAAGATAACCGCCGTTAAGCCAGGCATTATTACTACTGACCCAGCTTATCCTGATTTGATTAGCAATATTGAATTATTTGATGGTGATACTGAGATTTCAGTAGACACTGATAGCACTGCTTACAGCGGTAGTGGAACAACGGCTGGTGGGAGTGCGACAACCACCCTTAACCTGACGCCAGGCGCCTTAGCCATTTCAGCTGGCACGACTAAAGTGATTACCGTTAAAGCTGATATTGGTACTGGGCAAACCAGTGGCGACTTAAAGATCGGTATGCAGGCAAATGGGGTGAACGCGACTGATGATGAAGGTACTACCGTTGACGAAGATGTTACTGCAGGCCAAGGTCAGACTATGACCCTAACTACTGGCGGCCAGCTTAACTTGTCTGCTTTGACTGACCCATCTTCTGCCTTAGTGGTGGCTGGTTCCAGCGACGTAGCGGTTGGTAAGTTTACTCTGCAGGCCAAGTACGAGGATATCAACATTAACTACGTCGGTATCACCTTGGCTGCGGCAGATGGTCTGGTTGATGCTAGTGAACAAGACCAGATCCAGACAGTAGCTTTGTATGAAGATGGAGTGGCTGAAGCCATCGGTTCAATTGAGGTAACCGCCGCCAACGCGACAATTACCCCATCTACCACCCTGACTCTTCCAATTGGTACGACTAAGAATTACACCCTCAAAGCTACTTTTGCCGAGTTGACTGATGTTAGTCCAGCTGAATCAGGGGCCGGTGTCAAATTCCAGATTACTTCCTTGGATGCCACTGGTGTTTCACCTGGTTCAACGGCTATTACTGTTTCCGGCTTAGACGCTTCCTTTAACAACTTCACCATCTTCAAGAGCTTGCCAACAGTAGCCATGTTGTCATTTAGCGGAGCCGATACGATTACTGGTAATAGTGTGGTCAGCTTAGTCAAGTTCAAGGTAACGGCTAACAGTGCTGGTCCAATCAGCTTGTATAGGTTTACCTTTGGTATTTCTACTACCACGGTTAATCTTGGTACTGATGTAACTAATACCTCTGGTTACTATCTCTATATGTCTGATTCAGAGGGTAGTTTGGGTGACATCGTCTCCCGAGGTAGTGGTACTGCCAAAGCTGATATGAAGGGAACACCTAGTGGTTCTGCTGGTACCGAAGCTTTGATAGAAACCTGGTTTGATGTCAACGATGATGATACTAGCGGCACTGCTGAAGAGCAGCTAATCATTAACGCTGGTGATACCAAGTACTTCACCTTAAGAGGAACCATTTCGAGCGGCCATGATGGCACCGCTGACAACGAGAGTATTTCTACGGTCTTAGCTGGTGATGGTGACTTTACTGATTCAGCCCTTCTTGGCGCTGATGGTGTTGACGCCGTAGACCAAGATGACTTTATCTGGTCTGACTTAAATGCTGATCTCTATGCCAGCTCAACCGCTACTCGCACAGCGATGTACGTTAATGGCTATCGGGTTTCTGGATTAGCGAGTACCTCTTCTACACCACAGACAATTACTGACTAATCAAGCTGTTTTAGCTGAAACGGAAAAGCGGCCCCCTCCTTGTGGGCCGCTTTTGAATTGCTTGATTTTAGGAAATTATTTTGTTATTATCAGGGACAGTCCTTCAGGGACAGTCCTTAAGAACAAGGACTGTCCCTGAAGGACTGTCCCTATATGTCTAAACAAACTAAAACAATCATCGAAATTATTATTGTCATTCTAATCATTGCTGGTTTAGGTTATTATTTTTATCTTGATTACCAAAAGAGTAAAATTCCAGAAAATCCAAAAGCTGAAGTAATTAAACAAATTACTAGCTTAAAATTTGTCAAGCAGGATTTAGACGAGGAAAAGAAAAAGGAATATCAAGAGCAATTTGATAAGAGAGCTGAGGTTTTTCTCAATAGTCCAGAAAGCGTGGAAGCTTTTTGGCCTTCAATTGGTATAGCCCAAATTAAAGAGTTGGTTGGTGACTATAGTGGAGCTAGGCAAGCTTTAATCTGGGCAGTTGGCTTAGAGCCAAAAAGTTATATCGCTCAGGGCAACTTAGCTAATTTATATTTCCGTCGTTATCAAGATTTTGCCAAAGCAGAAGAACATTATTTTAAAGCAATAGAGCCTGACGACCCTAATACCATTACCTATTATTTTGAGCTACACGAAATCTATCGCTATTTTTATAAACGAGATACTACTTTGGCTGAGGATATTTTAAAACTGGGCATAGAAAGATATCCCCAGGCAACTGATTTAATGGCTATTTTAGCTGATTATTACCGGCATTTAAAAAGAGACCAAGAAGCTAAAGAACTTTACCAAAAAATATTGGAAATTAACCCTGATAGCCAAGTGGCTAAAAAGGGATTGGAAGATTTAGGAGAGTAGATTATCTCTATAACAAAAAAGCCGCTTCAAGTGGCTCTTTCCATTCCCCCAGGCCGTAGTTTTAAGGCCCAGCCTTAAAAGTACACTCTTTTTGTTCCCTGGAGCATTTTCTCTAGAGTAAATTCCTTGACTACTTTTTCTCTTGCTTTTTCAGTCATTTTTTGGGCTAGCTCAGGGTGATTAATAAGATAGAGAATTTTTTCAGCCAATTGTTGGCTGTTTTTTGATTCAATTAGAAGACCAGTGATGTTATTTTCAATCATTTCTGGCAGACCTCCCACTTTGCTGGCGATAATCGGCACTTCGGCGGCCATGGCTTCTAAAATGGTATAAGGCAAACCCTCTTTCATAGAGGGCAGCACAAAGATATCAAAGGCCTTGAGGTAGGCAGCCGCCTTATCAATCCACTCAACAAGATAAACTTTTTTAAGCTGATGTTTTTTGACAAAAGCATACATTTTTTCTTTATCTGGATTTTCGCCGCTGCCAATTATCACAACATCAAATCCGTCGGTGGGTGGCTTAATTTTAATTATTGCCTCCAAGAGGCAAAAGAGCCCTTTATTTTTAGTCCATTCAGCAATGACTCCAATAACCAAAGGAGAGGTTTTCCCCATAAGTTTTTCCTGAGCTTGTTGGCGGGAGAGAAAAGAAATAGCTTCGATATCAATACCATTATGGATAGCAGTCAGTTTATCAGCTGGAGCAATTTTATTTTTAATAGCCATCTCTTGGTCGTATTCAGAAACGCAAATTATTTTGTCGTAAAAGACAGCCGTTAATTTACTAAAAAATTTAATCAAGCTAAGCTGCCAGCTGGGTCTCTCTTCTGAAAAAGCCCAGCCATGGACAGTGAAAATGAGGCGGAGTTGGCGACCAGTAATAATTTTGTAAAACCAGGCAGCTAAACCAGCCAAGCCGCCGGCTTTAGAACTGTTAACATGGATAACGTCTGGTTTTAATTGGAAAAGCAAACTCAATATTTCAAAAAAACCAAAGAAATCCTTAAAAGGATTTATCGGCCGCTGGAAATTACTGATGGTAAAATAAGGAATCTTCTGCTCAATAATTTTTTGAGCAAATTTCCCTCGGCCACCAGCGGCTATAAATACCTCAGATTTGTCTTTTGGCAGATTAGTCGCCAAGTCAAAAATATACTTAGCTGCTCCTCCCCAGACCGATTTAGTAATAATGTATAGGATTGATTTTTTAGCCATTTTATATTATGGTAAAGCATATATGGCTAATAATCAAGCCAAAAAAAATGTCCTTATTTTTTCTACAGCTTATCTGCCTTTTGTTGGGGGAGCCGAGATAGCGGTTAAAGAAATTACTGACAGAATCAATGATTTTGAATTTGATATGATTACAGCTAGACTGGATAAAAAATTGCCTAATTTTGAAAAAATAGGCAAGGTTAATATTTATCGGCTTGGTTTCGGCTTAAAAGTTTTGGATAAATTTTTATTACCAATTTTAGGTTTTTTACAGGCAACTAAGTTAAACAAAAAGAGAAGTTACAATATAATTTGGTCAATCATGGCCAGTCAGGCAGGTGTCGGGGCAGCTTATTTTAAAATTTTTTATCCAGCTAAAAAATTATTACTCACTATTCAGGAAGGGGATCCTGAGGAACATTTAAAAAGATATGTCTTTGGTATCAATTTTTTATACAGAACATTTATTAGGCCATGGCACCTTTTATCTTTTAAAAAAGCGGACTATATAACTGCCATTAGTAATGACTTAAGAAGGCGAGCCAGAAGAAGTGGCGCCAAGTGCCCGGCTAAAGTAGTGCCTAATGGAGTAGATATTAAAAAATTTAAAATGCAAAATTCAAAAGTCAAAATTACAAGCCAAAATTTAAAATTAAAGTTAGGGATTAAGCCAGATGAGAAGGTAGTCATACATACGGGTAGATTAGCTAAGAAAAACGGTATAGATGATTTGATAAAAGCAGGACAATATTTAGAATTTCCTTTCAAGCTTTTAATTATTGGTCGGGGAGAGGACGAACAGAAACTGAAAAAGCTTGTTAGTAAATTAAACTTAGAAAGTAGGGTTTTATTTCTTGGCTATATTGAACATCAAGATTTGCCTAAATATCTAGCTCTAGCTGATGTTTTTGTCAGACCTTCTTTATCTGAAGGATTAGGGAACGCTTTTCTAGAGGCCATGGCCATTGGTTTGCCAGTAATTGGCACACCAGTTGGTGGTATTGTCGATTTTTTAATTGATAAAGAAACTGGCTTATTTTGTAAAGTTAGAGACCCGAAATATTTAGCTAAGAAAATTGAGAAGATTCTAATTGATAACCGCTTACGAGAAAAAATTATTACCAATGGACAAAAATTAATTCAAGAGAAATATAATTGGGATGGCATTGCTTTAAAGATGGAAGAAATTTATTTATCTTTATTATGAGAATTATTATCGCTACCGGCATATTTCCACCAGATATTGGTGGGCCAGCTACTTATCTGGAGAGATTAACCAATGAGCTTAAAAAGCGAGATGTTGAGATTGAGATAATTACTTATGCTAGTAACCAAGCCTTTAACTTAGATGATTCCTCGATAGCTAGAGTTTCCAGAAACCATATTTTACCCTTACGTTATTTTTTATATTTTTGGAAATTATTTTTATTAGCTAAAAAAACTGATATTATTTACGCCCACGATTTATTTAGTTGTGGCTTACCAGCTGCTTTGGTCAAAAAAATATTAAGAAAAAAATTGATTGTTCGTTTAGGGGGTGATTTTCTTTGGGAAAAAGCAATTGCCCGGGGATGGACTAAAAAACCACTAAGGGAATATTATCAACAACCGAAGAGCTATCAAGAAAAATTATTTTTATGGATTGGTCAGTGGGTTTTAAAGTCAGCTAATTTACTTATTTTTTCAACTGATTGGCAAAAAGAAATTTATTTAAGAAATTATAAGATTAGTAAAAAAAGAATAAAGGTTATTGAAAATCCTTTCCCAGAAATAGAGTTAAAGGATGAGCTGGCAGCTAACCAAAGGATTATCTTTGCTGGTCGTTTGATTAAATTAAAAAATATACCTTTTTTAATTAGAGCTTTTGAGCAAGCTTTAATTAATCAGCCAGCTTTAAGGTTAGAAATTATTGGAGAAGGGCCGGAGAAGAAAAATCTAGAAGACTTGGTAGAAAGGTTAGGCTTAGCCAAAAGCATTTTTTTTAAAAAAAGAATTTCCCCTCAGCAATTAATTGAAGAAATTAAGCAGTCTTTTTTAGTGGTTCTCCCTTCTTTAACAGAAATTAGCCCTAATTTAGTTTTAGAATGTATTAAACTAAAAAAACCTATTCTTTTAACTAAAGAAACTGGCCTTTATGAAAAATTCAAAGATAATTTAATTTTTATAGACCCTTTTAATCAAAAAGATTTAGAAAACAAGATAAGATATCTCTTGGATAGAGGAAGTTATCTAAAGTATCAAGAAAAGCTTTCTCTGGTGGTAACCGATTATTCTTGGCCAGCGATAGTGAAACAACATATAAATATTTTTAAGCAAATAGTCAAATGAAAATAGTTTTTAACTGTCATATTGAGTATGACTTAAAGAATCAATTTGGCTGGGCTAAGGAAATAGATTCAAAAAAGCAATCTTTTGTTCATTTGCCTATCCTTCTGGACTGGCTTAATTCTTTAAAGATACCGCTAACCTTTGCTTTAGCGGTTGGCGGGCCATTTAAGGAAAGGTTGTTAAAGGAGATTAAAAATAATAAAGTTAAATTTCCTAGCTCATCAGAAGTAGCCATTCATTACCACTGTGAAAGATTTAAAAATGGCCAATGGCAAGCGGCTGGATTCTTAAAGCAGTCAAACTATCTGAATTATTTTCAAAAATTTGAAGAAGTTTTTGATTTTAAGCCAAAATCATTAGTTTTTGGCAAGTGGCAGATAGATTACTCAGCCATGGGCTTTCTTTCTAAACTGGGCATTAACAGAGGTGGTTCTTTTGTTGATTCTAAAAAAGTAATTGCCAAACCGTTTTTAATAGATAATATTTTAGAAGTTCCTCTAGTTAGTTTTAAAGGCGAGCCAGTTAATCCCTTGACCCGCTTAAGTCATTTTTTTCTTTTAAAGAAAATTATCAAAAAATATCATCAGCGAAACTTAGTTTTACAGATTGGTCTCCATTCTTATGATTTTTTTAGATTTAGCCAAGGGCCAGGCTTACGTTTAATTAAAAAAGTTATTTTCAAAAACCTTTTAAAGCTTATTAGGCAATATAATTTAGAAATTACTAATTTATCAAAAATAGAAAAAGGTGATTTCGAAGAAATAGAGAAAATTAAAACACCCTTTTCAAGTAGATTATTTAATTTATTGGGGCATTAACTATAGGCCTCTTGCCCAATAATTTTCGTAGCGAAATTTTCAGATTTGAGGCGAGGTAAAGCAAAAATTTTGAAGCGTATACAGAGTATACGTTGAAAAATTTTTGCAAAGCCGTAGCCCAAATCTGGAAATTACAGCAGAAAGGTTATTGGGTAAGAGGTCTACAACAAATGAGAGTTTTAATGATTAGCTTAGATAGAACTTTATTAGGGGCTGATTACAGCGGCGATGTTTTAGCCCGTCATCAAGAATATGCTCAAAGAGCTGGTCAATTAGATATTATTGTTTTTTCTAAAAAAGGATTTAGAAAAAGAAAAATTAATCCTCAGCTGACTATTTATCCAACTAATTCTTCTTATAAAATAAATTATATTTTTGATGCTTTCAAAATATCCAAGAAAATTTATTGGCCGGATAAATTTAATTTAATAGTTAGCCAAGATCCTTTTTTAACCGGCTTAGCTGGTTGGTTGATAAAAAAGAGATTTAAAGTTCCCTTGCTGATTCATTTCCATGGAGATTTTTGGCAAAACAAGTACTGGTTAAAAGAGAAATGGGTTAATCCGATTTTTCTTTTACTAAGTAAATTTTTAGTTGATGGCGCCGATGGGATTAGAGTGGTTAGTTCGGGAATTGAAAATAAATTAACTACTGCCGGGATAGCTAAGAGAAAAATTAGAATTATCCCCACGCCAGTTAATTTAGATAAGTTTATTTATTGTAATCCAGAAAAAGTTAGAAATTTAAGAGAGAAGGTTCATCAGAATAGAAAAACATTAATTAATGTTGGTCGGAGAGACCCTTCCAAAGATTACCAGACCTTATTTAAGGCCATCAATTTAGTTCACGAGAAATATAGAAAGTTAGCTTTTTGGCAAGTGGGGGCTGATCTTGGGCTTGATGAAAAGATAACCCTTGATGAGGATATTATTTTAAGTTCAACAGATAAAATTGATCAAGAGGAATTGACTAATTATTACCATGCCTCAGATATTTATGTTTCTTCTTCAAAGCATGAGAGCTTTGGTAAAGTTTTAGTTGAAGCAATGGCCGCTGGCCTGCCAGTGGTCGCTACAGCGACCACTGGCTCCGAAGAGATAGTTTATGATGGGGTAAATGGGTTTTTAGTCCCGATTGGAGACAATCAGGCCTTGGCTAAAAAAATACTCTACCTGCTTAATAATCCAAAGGAAGCCAAACGAATGGGAGAAATAGGTAGGAAGATGGTTAAAGGAAGTTTTAATCAACAAAAAATTATTAATCGAATAATTAGTCTTTGGCAGGATTTAGCTGCCAAAGACTAAATAATAAAATGACTCGCTGGGAAAAATTTTTTGAAGAAAAAATTAAAGAAATTGCTAAAGAAAAGAATATTTTGGATGTGGGCAGTGGTGTCCATTTCCCCAAGGGGTTAAAAAAATATCAAGAGCTTTTCAAAGATGCTAATTACCAGACCCTAGATATTAACCCTAGCTATCGGCCTGATATCGTAGGGGATATTCATCAACTTCCTCTTAAAGATGAATCAGTTGATGCGATTATCTGTAATGCTGTTTTGCAGCATGTTTCTGAACCTCACCAAGCGGTTAAAGAAATGTATCGAGTTTTGAAAAAAGACGGCAAATGCTTTGTTTACGTTCCCTTTTTATATCCTTATCATGCTCGAGAGGGTGCTTATAAAGATTATTATCGTTATACCCAGGATGGTATTGAGTATTTGTTTAAAGATTTTAATTCAATGGAAATTTGTCCGGTGAGGGGCAATTTAGAGACAGTGATAAACCTAACGCCCTTAAGACGGTTGAGAATTTTTGCCTCTTTTAGGGTTCTAGATAGATTTTTTTCTAACAAGCAGGTCTCTGGTTATCATATTTTTTTAATTAAGTAGAATAGATGACTTATTTATCAGAAGGAATATTATCAAAGTGGCGATACAAAAAAATATTTAAACTAGTTAGTAATAAAAAAGCTATTTTAGAAATAGGCTGTGGCCCTCAAGCATTTTTTTTGAGGTCCTTAGCCAGTCAGAGAAATAAAAAATTGATTGGCATAGACCCTAAACTAGAGAGAAATTTATCTTTGCCTGATAATCTCACCCTAATAAAAGAAAAAATTATTGATAAGATTAATTTAGCCAATGATTCAGTTGATTGTGTTATAATGTTGGCTGTTTTAGAACATTTAGATAAACCTAGCCAAGTGCTTAACGAAGTTTACAGAATATTGAAGCCAAATGGACTATTGTGTTTGACTACGCCAACCCCCTTAGGTAAAAAAATAATAGAGTTTCTTTCCTTTAAATTAAAATTAATTGACCCAGCGCAAGTATTAGAACACAAAAATTATTTCAATAAAAATAATTTAGAGAAGATGGCTCAAAAAGCTGGTTTTACTAAGACCAAGCATCAGTATTTTCAACTCGGCTGTAATAATTTTTTTGTTACCTATAAATAAAAAAGTAACTAAATCATCCTTTGGTTTGTTAATTTTATGCACTTTTTAATGATTACCAGAAAAGTAGATAAAAAGGATACCTCACCAGCTGGCTTTATTTATAATTGGCTAGATAAATTAGGCGAGAAATTAGAGAAACTCTATGTTATTAGTTGGCAGGAAGGGGATCGTGGAAATCTGCCAGAGAATATTAAAATAGAATACCTCTCTGGAAATAAATTTATTAAGGTATTCTTCTTATGGGGCAAATTGTTAAAAATTTTACCAGAAGTTGATGGAGTCTTCTGTCATCAGAACCCAGAATACACAATTTTAGCTGCTCCCTTAGCAAAGATTTTTAGGAAAAAAGTAGTTAGTTGGTATACCCACAAAGAAGTTAATTGGAAATTGCATTTAGTTAATTTTTTAGCCGATAGAATCTTAACTGCTTCAAAAGAGAGTTGTCGATTAGAGAACAGAAAAAAGATTGAAATTACCGGCCATGGAATTGATGTAGATTATTTCAGTAAACGGCAAGCAAAAGATAAAAATAAGGAAAAATTTAAAATTGTCTCTATTGGGAGAATTTCACCGGTTAAGGATTATGAGACTTTGATTGAGGCAGGAGAAATTTTAGTTAATCAAAAAGGATTAAAGAATTTAGAGATTCAGATTATTGGTGGCCCGGTATTAGAAAATGAGCAAAATTACTTCGAGAATTTAAGGCAGCTAGTTAAAGGCAAGAATTTAGAAGACTACATTAAATTTTTAGGGCCGGTGCCCCATAATCAAATTGTCTCCTATTACCAAGGCGGTGATTTATTTATTAATTTGAGTCAAACCGGCAGTGTTGACAAAGCAGTTTTAGAGGCGATGGCCTGCCAGAGGTTGGTGCTGACTTCCAATGAAGCTTTTGTTGATATTTTAGATGACCAGAGATTATTATTTGAGCCTAAAAATCCTCAAGATTTAGCTCAAAAAATTATTAATTTAATTAATTTGTCCTTGGGAGAAAAAGAGAAAATTGGTCAGCAGTTAAGAGATGAAGTAGTTAAGAATCATAATTTAGACAGGTTAGCCGAAAGGATAATTAATGCTTTTGGCAAAATAATTCATGTTTATGCCTTTCCTTATCGAACAAAAAACGATAGAAATCCTTATTTTAAATTGTTATATTCTCATATTCTTGAAGAGAGTCCAAATATAGAAATAGAACAGGGGAGATTTTATAAATTATTATTCACCCCCTTTAAAGTAAAAAATATCATTCATCTTCATTGGATTAATGTATTATATGGAAGCAGATTTTTTTTAGTTTCAGCTGTCAAGCTGATTATAAATTTTAGCCTGTTGTTTATATATAAGCTTAGAGGAATGAAAGTAGTTTGGACTATGCATAATTATGTTAGCCATGATTTTAAACATCCCTTAATTGATAAATTAGGAAGAAAATTGATAATTAAATTGGCCGAGGTGATTATTGTTCATTCTCAGGTGGGAAAAAATTATTTAAAAGATACTTACCAGCGAAAAAGAGATGTTTTTGTAATTCCTCACGTTAATTATATAAATTTCTATGGGGACTTAGTTAAAGATAGATTGAGACCTAGAGAAAAGTTAGGTTATCAGAAGAGTGATATTATATTTTTGAATTTGGGGATGCTCAGACCCTATAAAGGATTAGAAGAATTGATAAAATTCTTTAATCAATTTTCTAATGATGATATTTTAAAGCTTTTAATTTTAGGTAAGGGGGATGATTTATATATAGAAAAGTTAAAAAATATGATTAAGAATGAAAATATTGTCATAGAAAATAAGTTTATTCCTAACGAAAAGATTCCTCTTTATTTTGCCTTAGCCGATTTTTCTATTTTTGACTACAAAGAAATATTAACTTCGGGGGCAGCTATTTTATCTTTATCTTACGCTGTCCCAGTAATTGCTCCTCGCCAGGGAGATTTAATTAAGCTAATTAAAGATGGTCAGAATGGATTTTTATTTAATAATGAAATTGAGTTGGAAAAAATTATTTCCCAGATTAAAAATTTCCCTTTGGCGGAGAAGGAAAAAATGCGTCAAATTTCCTTTAGTTCTGCTCAGGGACTAAGCTCGACTAAAATTGCCCAAGCAACCATTAAAGCTTACAATCTTTGAAATAATGAACAAAGAATTTCTAAAATTTCAAAATTTAGGCTGGCAGGAAGGGCAAAAAGAATTGGATTTTAAACATATAATCTCTGCTCGGTTAATTAAAAAAGGACCAGTTTTGGATTTGGGCTGCGGCGATGGAATTTTTTTGGAATATTTAAAAAGTAAAGAAATTAGCGGGATTGGTTTAGATATTTCTGAGAGAGCTATTGAATTAGCTAAGAAACGAGGAATTGATTGTCAAGTTTTTGATTTAAGCGAAAGATTACCATTTGATGATAATAGTTTTGAAGTAGTAACCTTAGTTGATGTTTTAGAACATTTATTTATGCCCAGAGAAATTTTGAAAGAAGCTCATCGGGTAACTAAAAATTATTTAGTTTTAACTACACCAAATTTTGTTTCTTTAGCCGCTCGCTTACAGGTTTTACGAGGTCAAATTCCGGAGAATAATACTTTGAGAAAAGCCCATGTCTTTTGGGTGACCAGAAAAATACTCCACCAATTTTTAAAAGAAGCTGGTTTTAAAGTAGAGGAAGAAATATATGATTCTTTTTATTCAGATAAACCAATTCTAGGAAAAATTTTTATTTTTTTAGCTAAATTAAAGCCAGAAATTTTTTCTTTATCTTTTGTAGTTAAAGCAAAAAAGGTCTGATTTATGGAAGAGCAAATTAGAATTAAGAATTTTTATAATAAGTTATATTTTCGTAAAAAAGAGAAAGCCATGCGGCCATTTTATGTTTATAAAAGATGGCTTAATTTTCTTTCCCCTCAAAGTGAGAAAAAAATTTTAGATGTCGGTTGTGGCACGGGTTATTTTTTAAGAGCTTGTTCAGAGATAGGTTTGGAGAGTTTTGGTATAGATATTTCCCAAGAGGCAGTAAAAGTAGCTAAGCAAAATTCGCCAGCTTCAAAAATATTAGTTGGCCAAGGAGAAAACTTGCCTTTTCCAGACCAGATTTTTGATTACATAACTTGTTTGGGTAGTTTAGAGCACTTTTTAGATTTAGAAAAAGGGTTAGCTGAGATGGTAAGAGTGGCTAAGCCCAGAGCAAAATTTCTGATTGTCGTCCCTAACCAGAATTATTTTTGGGATAAAGTTTTACACAAGAGAGGCACCAAGCAAAGAGATTATCAAGAAGAACTTAAAGATTTAGATTCCTGGGAAAAGTTATTTGAAAATTATGGACTGAAGATAGAAAAAATTACTCAAGATAAATATCCAGCTGAAATTGTTAAAATTTTTGAGTCCAAAAACCCAATCAGAATTTTAAGAAGAATAATTTATCGCTTGGTTTGGATTTTTATGCCCCTAAAATACACTTATCAATTTGTTTTTGTTTTTAAAAAAAATGGCTAAAAAAGAAATAATAATTTTAATCACTATTTTAGCCGTTGCTTTTCTGTTGAGAATTTGGGGGATAAATTACGGCCTGCCTAATTTTTTTATTGGCGACGAGCAGTCGTTAGTAGGCGGCGCTCTAAAAATGGCTGATTTACGGACGCTAATCCCAGTCTTTCATCCCGAAGAATTTAGATTATTATATTATCCGCCTTTAATCCCTTATATTTATTTGATTTTTTTTACGCCGCTTCTTTTAATTAAATATCTTTTTGGGGCTTTCGCTAGTTTTGTTGATTTAAGAAACACCCTTATTTTAAACCCTAGTTTTATTTGGTTAATAGCCAGGACAGTTAATGTTTTGATAGGGACAGCCACTATCTATTTGATTTATTTGATTGGCCAGAAGGTTTTCAATAGAGGGATTGGCTTAATGGCTGCTCTTTTTCTGTCTTTGAGCTTTTTACATCTTCAGCTTTCTCATTTTGCTCGACATTGGGTGCCTGCCCTCTTTTTTGCTTATTTGGTTATTCTTTTAGCTTTTTGTATTTATCTGCCTCAGAAGAAGCAGTTGGCTTCTCTAAAGGGTAAAAATTCTCAAAGAAAATATTATCTTTGGGCTGGTTTGATAGCTGGTTTGGCCTTCGGGGTGAATTATCTGGCAGCCATGGCTTTGTTGATTTTTTTAATTATTCATTTTTTAGCCAAAGATACTTCTTTTAAGCAGAAAATAAAAGATAAGAACTTATGGTTAATGTTAATTATTTTTATTTTAGTTTCTTTGACTTTTGTTCTTTTGCACCCTCAAGAATTTTTTAGAATGCTTGTTGGTCAAGATAGTACTTTAGCTCAAAGCAAGAATTTAGCCGGTTTATTAAGTTCTTTTGGCTATTATTTTCAGGTAGTACTTTTTTATGAGCCGGCTATTTTAATTTTTTCTTTATTAGGCTGGCTAGTTTTGTGGTTTAAGTCGAGAA
>CAYFWT010000014.1:0-4662 GCA_964346955.1 uncultured Candidatus Saccharibacteria bacterium | reverse complement strand
AAAAATCGCCTTCTTGGCGATTTTTTTCATAACTGGCAACCTCGGTCTAGTACCGAGATTTTAAGGAGTAATTTAATTGATTTTAGGACTGTCCTACAATGCCTTTCGGTCAGGCTTATTTTTCTAATATTGAAGTGACCATACTTACAAGTTCCTCATGGACAATACCATTACTCGCAATAAATCCATTAAGTTTTTGGTCATAACGCTGTTCTTTACCAAAAAGGTCGGTCACCTTACCACCCGCTTCCTCAACAATGATTTTGGTAGCTGCACCATCCCAAGGGTTATGAGGTTCATAAATATCGGCAAGAATTTCACCAGAGGCTACCAAAAGACTAGCATAAGATATTGAATATATTGATAATGTATAGCAACCAGTTTTCTTAATTAAAATATCTCGTAAAGAAGATAACTTATAATCACAGTTAAGTTCAATAAGCGAGGTTTTAGAAATTTTTATCTCAGAAGAAACTGAAATTTTCTTATCGTTTAAAAAAGCTCCTTCGCCAATTTTGGCCCGAGCGAGCCGGTCGCTCATCGGGTCATAAATCACACCCAATATAACCTTTCCGTTTTTCAAAAGAGCTATTGAAAAAGTAAATAATGGGTATCCGTGGGAGAATGGCACAGTACCGTCAAGAGGATCGCACACCCAAACATATTCGCTGTTTTCTATTATTTTATTCCCTTCTTCTGCAATAATGGAATGCTCCGGGTATTTTTCTTGGATTATATCCAAAACCAGCTGATTGATTTTTCTATCCGTAGCTGTTATCGGCGTATCATCACTTTTCCATTCTTTTTGCACCCCCAAGGCAAAATTTTGCCTCATAATCTTTCCAGATTCTAAAGCTAAGCTTATAGCTAATTCCTGAAATTTATTTTCTGATTTCATGATTTTTTAGGCGGCTCGGTCTCTCGAGCGCCTCACTAGCGTGCTGCGGGGCTTGGATTCCCCGAAGTACCGAAGCACATAAGCGTTATATGCTCGGACTACGGGGCAGGCGAACCAAGATTTAATTGCTGCGGGGCTTGGATTCGAACCAAGATTAAATGCTCCAGAGGCATCCGTCCTACCGTTAGACGACCCCGCAAAATTGCAATATTATACTTTCAGGTATTTCCTGATGGCGATTGCGCTGGAAATTATACTTAGGCCAATACCAGTAATAAGCTGAACCAAAAGTATAGTCCAGAAATTGGTGAGGAAAAAATTAAAAAGACTAAATCCTGGCAAGAGAACTTCGAGTTTTGTGTTTAAAAGGAAATTAGCTAAAGCGAAAAGTAAAATGGTAAAGATGGTAGCCACTATTCCTACCATTATTCCTTGGATTAAAAAGGGTCCTCTGATAAACCAATTAGAAGCACCAACTAACCTCATTATGGCAATTTCCTCTCTTGAACTATAAATTGCTAACCTGATTGTGTTGAAAGCAACAACAATGGCAATTATTCCTAAAATCAGGCTGAAAATAATTCCGGTTAATCTAATATTGGAAGAAATCTCAAAAATTTTCCCAATAACAGTTTTATTCTGATGATAATCTAATTTCTCAATTAAATTATTGAAGGAAGCTGTTTCTAAAAAATTAGCCAAAGCCTCATATTGATTTGCCTGCCAAGCTTTAATATTTAAGGAGGCCAATAAAGGATTCTCCCCTACTTCAGCTAATGCCTCCATTAAAAGTGGATTGTCTTTGTGTTTTTCGGTAAAGCGATTTAGGGCTTCTTCTCTGGAAACATACTCAATACTTTTCACTTCTGGAACTTTGCCAATTTCTTCTTTAGCCCCTAAAATTTCTCCTTCAAGAGAATCTTTTTTAAAATAAACTGAAACGTCAACTTTTTCCTGAAGGTCTAAAATTAGATACTGGACGATGCCTTGAAAGAAATAAAGAAAAGTAATCAGGGAAATGGTCATTACCATAATAGAAATAGTAGCGAAAGTAAGACCGCCTTGACGTTTAAAATTTAGCCAGCCATTTTTAATAATCCGCCTTAAAGAAGTAAACATAAAAATATATCTTAATTAAAGAGTAAATCTGCCTTTTTTATCATCTCTAACTATTATGCCTTTCTCAAGGGTAATTACTCTTTTTGATAGAGTATTTACGACGCCTTTATTATGGGTAGCTAAAATAACTGTTGTGCCCATCTCATTAATTCTTAATAACAACTGAATAATATCTCGAGTGTGATAAGGGTCTAAGTTGCCGGTTGGCTCATCAGCTAAAAGAACATCTGGTCGATGAATCAAGGCTCTGGCAATGGCCACTCTCTGACGTTCACCTCCTGATAACTCTGGGGGGAAATTAGAATATCTATGACTTAGACCAACTATCTCTAATACTTGAGGAACATCTCGCGCGATCTCTAAATCAGAAGCTCCGGTAACTTCTAGAACATAAGCTACATTCTCATAAGCGGTTTTATTTGGGAAAAGCTTATAATCTTGGAAAATAGAGCCAATCCTCCGACGATATTGGGGAAGCTTTGGGGGAGGAATTTTATGAACATCTTGGTTATCAAAAAAAATTTTGCCTCGAGAAGGTCTTTCTTGGACCAAAAACAATTTAAGCAAGGTTGTCTTTCCTGCTCCTGATTTTCCAACAATAGAAACAAACTCTTTTTTTTCTACTTTAAAAGAGATATCTTCTAGGGCGGTAATATCTGGCGAATAAATTTTGGTAATATTTTGGAATCGAATCATATTTTAATCTCGGCTTCAATGAATTGGTCCAGATTACCATCCAGTACCCCCTCTACATCTGAAGTCTCAATATTAGTTCTTAAATCTTTAACCAATTTATAAGGATGGAGTACGTAAGATCTAATTTGATTTCCCCAACTGGCAGAAACAGTTTTACCTTTTATTTGAGATATTTCTTTTTGCTGCTCTTGTTCTTTTAATTGAAAAAGTTTTGAATAAATCATCTTCATCGCCCTCTCTCTATTTTGACCCTGTAATCTTTCTGATTGACAAGAAGCTACCAGGCCAGTTGGCAAATGAGTAATTCTAACAGCCGTCTCCCGACGATTAACATATTGGCCGCCAGGTCCTGAGGCTCGGTAAAAATCAATTTTTAAATCTTCCGGTTTAATTTTTATTTCGGTCTCTACCTCTTTTTCAATCTCTGGCAAAACTTCCACTAAAGCAAAAGAAGTATGACGAAGTTTTTGAGGAGAAAAGGGCGAAATTCGCACTAACCTGTGAACTCCTGATTCTTTTTTTAAGAATCCGAAAGCTGAAGGTCCTTGAATTTCTAAGGTTACAGATTTTGTTCCAATTCTTCCTTCCGGCCCTCCTCCCTCGCCAAAAGACTGATGTAAAATTTTGATCTTAAATCCCCTCCTTTGACAGAATCTTTCATACATTCTTATCAACATTGTTACCCAATCTTGGGAATCCTGGCCACCCGCCCCTGCATAAATAGAGAGGGTAGCTGAAGCTCTATCGTATTTGCCAGAAAGGAAAATTTGAAACTCTTTTTGTTTTAATTTCTTTTCAAATTCTTCAATCTCTTTCTCATTAGCTAACTCAGCTAATTCTGCTCTTAATTTATTGAATTCCCCTATTTCTTCTTGTAATTGACTGAATTCCTGGGTAACTTTTATCGCCCCTTCTTTATCTTTCCAGAGATTGGGTCTCTGGATTTCTTTTTCTAATTCTTTAAGCTTTTCTTTCTTTTTCTCTAATTCAAAGACAGTCCATCAGTAGATGGAATCTTTTTTGAAGCTCTTCTAATTTGACAGAAATATCAGGCATTTTCAGTTCTATTTTAGCAAATTTTCGCCAAAAAGCAATCCCCACACCATAAGGAGAACTGGCTTTGCCAACCTAAATTCTGTCCTCCTTTGGTGTGGGGATAAACTTTGATTTTGACGGAAATTTTTATATAATGATATAATCGCTTAGTAAGCCATTTTGTTTTGGCTTGATTAAAATATGACACCGAAATTCACTCACTTACATGTACACAGCCACTATTCTCTACTGGACGGTTTGCCAAAAATTGATGAGCTTTTAGATCGGGTCAAAGAATTAGGAATGGACTCAATTGCCTTAACTGACCATGGGGTTTTGTATGGAGCAGTTGAGTTTTATCGGAAAGCCAAAGAAAGAGACTTAAAACCCATTTTGGGAGTTGAGGCTTACTTAGCTTATGAGAAAATGAATCAGAAGAGGCCGAATGTTGACGATAAAAGATATCATTTAACTCTTCTGGTCAAAAATGCTGAAGGTTACAAAAATTTGGTGAAACTCGTTATCAAAGCCCACTTGGAGGGCTTTTATTATAAGCCAAGAATTGATATGGATTTGCTTAGAGAGTATGGAAAAGGATTAATCTGTTTATCTGGCTGCCTTCAAGGAAAAATTCCCAAGTTAATCTTATCTAAAAAGATAAAAGAAGCCGAAGAGCTGGCTCTTGAGTTTAGAGAAATTTTTGGCAAAGATAGTTTTTATTTTGAGCTCCAGCACCATCTTAAAATAAGAGAGCAAGAAATTGTCAATAAGGGTTTAATCTCTCTTTCAAAAAAACTAAAAATTCCTTTAGTAGCTACTCATGATAGCCATTATTTAAAACCAGAAGATGCTGAGGCCCAAGATATTTTAATGTTAATTAATACTGGAGCTAATCCTAACGATCCTGAAAGATT
>CAYFWT010000013.1:0-29022 GCA_964346955.1 uncultured Candidatus Saccharibacteria bacterium | reverse complement strand
GGCCAATTGGTAATGGAAAATTAAAAGAAATAGCAACCCCGTGGCTAATTCAACCATAGGGTACTGCCAACTAATTCTCTGGCCACAATAGCGGCAGTTGCCTCGAGTTAAAATAAAACTTAAAACTGGGATTAAATCATACCATTTCAAAAGAGTGCCGCATCGGGGACAACGAGAGCGACTAAATGAAATTAACTTCTTGGTCTCTAAGCGACAAATAACTACATTGAGAAAACTGCCAACAGAGAGGCCGAAGAGAAAAATTAAGATATAGAACATAGGAATCCAGGGACAATCCCTGGCCTGATGACAATATACAAACAGCCTGACAACCTTAACCCAGCCCTTTCTAAAAGCTTGTTAGTTCTATTGAGACAAGAAAATAGCACCGATTTAACAGCAATTGAAAAACTAACAAATTCTTAGAAAGAGCTGGGTTCTTGGCTATCAGGCTGTCCAGTTAAACTAAATTAAGGCTCGATACAGTATTCTGGGTCAGCACAGCCTACCCCATAAACAGTCCCATCAACATCATCATTTAAGGCAGTGTGATTAGAATCTTCTAAAGTGGCATTCAAAACATAATCCATGTTATCGCCAGACACGCCATATTCGTAAGTATTTGTTCCTGGGTCAGCAGGGACAGAAGTCATATAACCGCCACCTTCGATGGCACCTTCCATGGTCGCCCAGGGAGCGTTCGGATAACCGGTTGTAGGATTGTCATCAAAATACATCTCTAAAGCCAAAGCGATTTGTCTCATGTCACTAATTCGCCGGGTATCACGAGCTTTCTGTCTGGCGGTATTTAAGGAAACCAAAACAATAGTGGCTAAGATTCCAATAATGGCAATAACTACCAAAAGCTCAATTAAAGTAAAACCTTTCTCTCCTCTTTTTCGGCTAAAAAACTCTAGCATCTTTTTCACCTCCTTTCATTGGTGGATAGATTTTATTTTTTTAACTTTCGACCTTTGCCAGAGAAAGTCCTTTTTAGGAAAAGAGACTATCCCTGATTCTGGAGTCTTAATAACTAGAGACTCCCAGCCAAATTATAAATAGGCATATAAACAGCGAAAACTAAAATACTTACCGCTATCCCTAAACAAACAATCAGGATAGGCTCGATTAACTGACTTAGATTCTCAACGATATTCTCTACTTCTCTATTATAAAAAATACTCAACTTTTCTAAAATAGTATCTAATTTACCTGTCCGTTCCCCGGTTTTAATCATCTGGCAAAATAAAGGTGGGAATTCCTCATATCTTTCTAAAGAAGAGCTAATGCTTTTACCTACTTTTACTTCATCTCTGGTTTGGAAAATAATATCTCGATAAACAGTATTGCCAATAACCCGACCGGCGACAGTTAAACTTTGAATAATCGAAACACCGCCCTTAATTAAGGCATTCAAACTATCAGCTAAACGAGCTAAACAAGTTTTTTGAAAAATATTTCCCAAAATAGGTAACTTTAATTTAAGTCTGTCCCACTGGCCTCTACCCATCTCTGTGTTTAAATATCGCCAAAAGACTATGCTTAAAATAATTAAGGCAATGAGAAGAAGCCAGCCTCGACTTCTAATAAATTCGCTAACCGTGATAAGAACTCGGGTCGGCAAAGGCAATTCCTGACCCGCCTCTTCTAATATAGAGGCCAAACCAGGCATGACCATGACCATGACTAAAATACCAACAATAGCAAAAGTGATAAAAATAAAAGCTGGATACATCATCGCCCGGCGGACTCTGGAAATAATAGAATACTCTTTCTCTAGGTGGTCGGCTAAATAAGTTAGACTTTCCTGAAGTTGACCAGAAACCTCTCCTGATTTAATTAAATTTACACAAAACTCAGAAAATATTTTAGGATACCTAGCTAGGGCCTTAGAAAAAAGTGCCCCCCCATCTACATCATCAGCTACTGCCCAAATAATCCCCCCAAAATAACCACCCTCCACCTGTTGGGCGAGAGACCTTAAAGACTGGACTAAGGGTACGTCGGCTTCTACTAAAGTAGCTAGCTGCCGAAAAAAGATAAAAAGCTCTTTGCGTTTGACCCGCTCAAAGATTTTAATCTTTCTACTTAAAAGAGACGCCTTCTCAATGGCAGCCAGCTTAATCACTATCAAATTACGACCTTGCAGAATCTGAAGAGCCATTGATTGATTAGGAGCTTCGACAGTCCCAGTTTGAATCTCTCCTTTACGAGTTCGGGCTAAATAACTATATTGCATGCCAATTGACAATTTTGTCCAAATCTTTGATTTGGCAACAAAATTGTCATCCTGAGCATTAGCGAAGGATCTCGTGGTTATAGAACGGGATCCTTCGGGCTTCGCCCTCAGGATGACAGCCTTGCTGTCATTTTTAGGCCAAGCCCTTTATTTCTTAAGTAACATTCTCAGTTCTGAAATATCAGTCGAATGGCGTTGGGCATTCTCTAAAGAAATTAACTTTTGAGTAACTAAATTAGCTAAAGAACGATTTAAAGAAATCATTCCTTCCCCTGAACTGGTTTCAATAATCATATCTATCTGGTGGGTTTTTCCTTCCCGAATTAAATTTCTAATAGCTGAATTGGCCATCATCAACTCCACTGCATTAATCACCTCTCCTTTTAAGCAAGGGATTAACCGACGAGAAAGAATCCCTAAAATAGTGGCTGCTAACTGCATCCGAATCTGATTCTGCTGGTGAGGAGGGAAAGTATCGATAATTCGATCAATAGTCTGAGCGGCCGTATTAGTGTGAAGGGTAGTTAAAACTAAATGACCAGTCTCGGCCGCCGTCACCGCGCTACTAATAGTCTCCGGGTCGCGCATCTCGCCAATCATAATCACATCTGGGTCCTGACGGAAAACCTCTCGCAAACCTCGATGGAAGGTCAAAACATCCTCGCCTATTTCTCTTTGATCGATAATACATTTATCTTGAACGAACAGATATTCTATGGGGTCCTCAATAGTAATAACATGGTCATAACGAGTATGATTTATTTCATCAATTAAAGCGGCCAAAGCAGTAGACTTTCCCTGACCAGAAGGACCAACCACTAAAAAAAATCCTTGAGGCGCTCTGGCAAATTGGTGGCAAACAGCTGGCAAATGCAATTCTTCAATAGTTCTAATTTTAGTTGGAATTAAACGCAAAGCTACACTAATTCGTCCCACCTGCTGGTAAACATTTACTCTGAAACGAGCTTTATCTTTATAGGTGAAAGATAAATCAATGTCCTTTTGTTTAAGGAATTGTTCTTTTCGCTCCTCGGATAAAAGAGCAAAACCTAATTCTTGGGTATCTTGAGGAGTTAAGACTGGTCTTTTAGCTAAAGGAGTCAATTGGCTACTAATTCGAATAATTGGCGGCCGACCAGCCGAAAGATGAACATCAGTCGCCCCCCTTTCTATAGCCAGGTCTAGAATCTCTTCAAATTGTTTTTTATATTGTCCAGTATTCATTGTTTATTATTCGCTCTTTTTTGATTTAATATCTCTTTCACTTTAGCAACAATAGCTGTTGGTGTAAAATGAGCCTTAATAATATAGTCATCAGCCCCCAAGGCTAAGCCCTTCTCTACTTCATTTTTTTGACCAAGATTAGTTAAAAGAACAATTGGAATCTCTTTTAATTTTGAGTCTTCTTTAACTTTCTTTAATAATTCAAAACCATCCATTTTAGGCAAAACAATGTCTAAAATAATCAAATCAGGCTTATCGGCTTTGATTTTCTCCATACCTTTTTTGCCATCAAGAGCCACTTCTGTCTGAAAACCACTCTGGCTAAACTTAGCGGCGTAGACTTCATTGAGAAAGGGATCATCTTCAATAATTAATATCTTTTTCATCTTATTATTTATTATTATGGAGTGGCTATATTTAGCCCCTGAGATTTGCCGAGAATTGAATCTGTCTCTAAATAATATTCTAACTGATAGTCTCTCTCACTATCAAGTGACTCATAAAAATATTTATAGGGCACTCCTCCTACAGTATTATTCAGAGGATCGGTGGGCACCCCTCGCATTACATCTTCGTTAATTAAGGCCTGGGAAAGAGCATCGCTGCTACCATTAATCTCAATGGGAGCTCCGCCAGAGTCTGGATATTCCTGATGATTATTATGATACATAGCCAATCCCTCTTGAATAGATTTAATATCAGCCACCCGACGAGAATCTCTACTCTTAGTTCTGATGGCGCTAATATTAATCAAAATTAGCACAGCTAAGAGGGCAACTATAAAGACCACCACCAAAAGTTCAATTAAGGTAAAACCGCCGCTCTTTTTTATTGCTGACTGTCGAATATTCATTCCGTTGCTCGCTTTTCATTACTCCTCAACTACCTTAAGCATTTCCTCGAAAGAGATAAGGCCCTGAAGAACTTTTGAGGCGCCATCCTGTTTCATAGTAATCATCCCTTGGCGCTGAGCTTCCTCCTTTATCTTTGCCTCGGTTGGGCCTTCGTTAATAATTAGCTCTAATTGAGGGGTCATCGTGATCATCTCAAAAAGAGCAATTCGACCTTTAGTTCCTTTTCCTCCACAAAATTTACATCCGGTAGCTCGATAAACTTTAAATGGTTTTCGCCAAGGGAATTCTTTCTTTCGGGCCGGGCTTAATTCAGCTAACTCTTCCTCAATTATTTCGCTCGCTTGAGAAGGAGCAGTTACTTCTTTTTTACAATGCTCACAGAGTCGTCTGGTCAAACGTTGAGCAATAGCTAGATTTAGGGAAGTGGGCAAGAGGAATGCACCGATGCCCATATCGACTAAACGAGGGATAACTCCAATAGCATTATTAGTATGCAAAGTAGAAAGAAGAATGTGACCAGTCAAGGCAGCGTGAATAGCTAAGCCGGCTGTTTCCTCATCTCTAATCTCACCAACCATAATAATATCAGGATCTTGCCTAAGAATATGCCGCAAGCCAGAAGCGAAGTTATAACCTATCTCTGGCCTAATTTGAGATTGGTTAATCCCCTCAATGTAATACTCCACCGGGTCCTCTAGACTGATAATATTAACCCCCTCTTGATTCAATTTATTCAAAATAGCATAAAGAGTAGTGGTTTTACCAGAACCAGTTGGCCCAGTAATCAGAATCATGCCAAATGGCTGTTGAATAGACGTCTCTAAAAGTTCGAGATTGTATCCTTGGAGACCTAGCTCAGCGAAACTTCTTAAGCCAATCGTTGGGTCCAGCACCCTTAAAGCTGCCTTTTCTCCGCCGGCCGTTGGCAAAGTAGAGACCCGAAAATCAATCTTCTTTCCAGCAATAAAAGTATTAAATCGGCCATCTTGTGGTATCCTCGTCTCATCAATCTTTAAATTAGAAAGTATTTTAATCCGGGAAATAATCGCCGAATGAACTTCTTTGGGCAAGAAAAGACTGGTATAAAGGACTCCGTCAACTCTAAAACGAACTTTTACTTTCTCTTCAATCGCTTCGATATGGATATCAGAAGCTCGACCTTCGGTAGCATGCCTTAAAATAACTGCCACTATTTTAGTTATCGGTGCTTCAGCGACAATTTTCTCGGCTAGCTCCTTGGCTCTCTCCGCAACCGGCACCTTTCCTTTCTTTGGCTTCAATTCTTTCTCCAGCTCTTTGAGTGCCTTTTGCACTTCGATTCGAAGAGTTCGATATTGCTTCAAGATGTTTTTAAAGTCAGTCGGGGTAACAAGAAATATCTTTGCTTCCAATCCACTGCGGCGAGTAATAAACCTTAAAGCCTCCTTTGCTTTAAGGTTATCAGGATTAACCATTCCCACTTCAAGAATATTCTCATGTCTGGATAAGGGAATAAATTTATAAAAAGCAGCTGCTTCTTCAGAAATTTCTTTCAAAACTTCAACCGGAACTTCTCTGCCGGTTAAATCCATAAAAGGAACTTTCAACGCCCTAGCTTTAGCTTTAACTGTCTCTACTTCTTTCAGATTGTCATTTTGATTAGCCATCGTGACAACAAACAAAGAATATTAAACAAAAACAGATTAATTAATAAATTAAATATTGCTTGTTGCTTACTAATTTTAATATGGTGAAAATGGGTTCTTTCGGCCTTTCTCTTCTATCTCAATAGGCCATTCTCCGTAAATTTTTAAAGCTCGGAAGTCAGGCTCTTTTAAGAAACTAATATCAAACTCGATTTTTTTAATCACTTCTTCCGGCCTAACCGTAGGCCTTTCAGAGGGGCCTGGTTCGCCATCAGACGGGCCCGGAGGCGCGGGTGAGCGAAAAAACCCAAAATACAAAATAGCAAAAGTTGTTAAAATTAACCCTGCCAAAGCTATCATTAGCTTCTGCTGTTTCCTTTCTTGAGGAAAAAGTATGGATTCTTTAGAGCGGAGCCTAAAGGCCACGGTAAAATAAAATTCCAAATCACAAGCACCAAATTACAAACAAATTCCAATTTCCAAATTACAAACTGTTTGTGTTTTGTGATTTGTGGTTTGTGGTTTGTGATTTCCTAATTATTGGTAGTAAACGACTAATCCTAAATTAAATTCAAAAATGCCCAACGAAGGCGCTAAAATACTAGCCTCTTCGTCTTCTTTGGGAGTAGCAAGACTAATGGAATGAATATCCATAGAACGAACATCCTTTTCTAAATCAGCTAAATATTTTTTAAAAGCGCTATAAGAACCACTAATGATTAAATCTACGGGCAAACTGCGAAGGGCCAACTTTTTTTGGGGTTGGAGCGAATCTTGAGAAAATTGCTCCGATGTTCCTTGGCTAGCAGTTCCTTTTGCTCCGTCTAGTTGGCCAAACCTTATTGACTCAAGTAACAAGCCATTGGCTAAAGCTAAGGCCTCAAATTGAATTAATAAATTAGGGATATCTTTTTCCTTTGGCAAAGCGAAAAAAATTCTTTGAGATTCTTCCTCTACTCCCTGAAGTTCTTGTTTAAGTTGCTGAGTTTTATTTAAAAGATCCTCAACCTTGGCTAAGTCTAGCCTCTTTTGAGTTACTTCTTGCCGCAAAGTTCTCACCGAAGACCAAAGAGGGAAAACAAAAATAGATATTAAAGCTAGGCTAATCAGCAAACTAACTACACTGACAATGATTTTTTTATTCATATTTTATTTTTATCTCTTATTTTTATTCTGGACGTAAAAAATCAGGATTTAATTCTATTTCTAATTCGGAACCAACCCCACCAGTATCCCCTAAACTAACTTCCGAAAGCTCTACTTTCTCGATGCGGGAATCTTGTTCAAAAGCAACTATTTGTTTAGCAAGAATGTTATAATTAACTGTCTCGGTTGTTAAAGTTATCTTGGCTTGAGACAAATCAGCCCCAAACTCAATAAACCGAACTTGAGGAAGAGTTAATTCTTCTAGCATCTTAAAAAGATAAGAAGGATAAATGTGAGTCTTTAAAATATTCTTAAAACTTTCAATACCCTTTTTTAATTCTATAAAATTAGCTTCTAAATCTAGGTCTCTTTGGTTATCTAATTCCTTTATCTTTTCTTCTAAATTTCCTTTCTCTTTAATCAAATTATCCTTATAGCCCCAGAACCCAAAGGTAGCCAAGACAGCTATGATTAACAAAATAAGAGATAAAGCCAGCCAAAGATTAGCCTTGGCCACTACCCTTTTAGAAAGACTAGCTGGTGACAATTTTGATTCAGGAACCAGCTCCTCCTTCCTCTTATATTTTTCGGGCATCAATTTGATATCCACGTCAATAAATAAAATTCCAAATTACAAACAATAGTTCGACAAGCTCACTATAAAATTATTTCCTGAGTGAGGTCGCTTTAGACGACCGAGTCGAAGGATTGTGATTTGTGATTTGGGATTTGTAATCTATCTATTTACTCTCTCATTGCCAAACCAACCGCTACTGCTAAAGAAGAACCTAATTCTTTTAGAGCCGGCTCAAGTAGAGAAGGATAGATTACTCGAGCAAAAGGATTGCCCAAAGAAACCTCCATATTTAACTTATTAATAAAATATTCAACAAAGCCAAATGCTTGAACAGCTCCACCGATTAAAATACATTTTTCAATTTTTCGATTATATTTACCTTGATACGAATCAATAATCTTTCTAACTTCGATAGTGATATTACCTAAAATAGAATGGATTATTCCTTTTAGTTCAGGACCTTGCTTATCAATCATTTGACCAGAAGAAAGAGTCTTTTTTAATTCCTCTTCTTTTTCTGGACTAAGACCCATCTGCTGAGAAACGGCTTTAATTATTTTAGTCCCGCCCATTTCCAAATTATGAGCAACTCGAATATAGCCTTCGTCAATGATGCTGATATTAATAGAGCGGGCTCCGGCGTCAATCAAAAGAAGAGCACTCTTATCATTTCCCACTAGAGATCGGGTTAAACTAAATGTTTCTTCTTCTAGACTGCGGAGATTTAAACCAACTAATTTAATTATTTTGTTATAATAACTAATAACTTCCTTAGGGACAGCAATAAGTAAAATCTGAAGAGTAGCTTGCTTATCTGGCAACCCAACAACACTCCAATCCAAAACTACTTCTGAAATAGGTACAGGGACGTATTTTTTAGCCTCAAAAGGAAGAGCGGCAGCAATCTCTTTTTCGGGCATGGCCGGGAGCTCAATCAGAGTCAAAAAGCTAGAATAAACAGGAACGGAAAGATAAGCTTCCCGAGTTCTAATTTTAGCCTCTCCAATAGTCTTTTTTATTATCTCGGCCATCTCCTCATCGGGAATCCGCAAAGTCTCTTTTTTATCCTGCTCTCCTATCTCCTGTTTTCCCTGTTTCTCCTTCTGCTTTAGATATTCTTTCAAGAAGAAAACTCCATAATTTATCAACTTGTGCCTTCCTCCTTCTTTTTCCAATTCAACTAATTTAACTGCCGAAGCGCCAATATCAATACCTAAATGACTCTTCGGCTTCTTACCAAATAAAAACATTGTTTTTGGCCTAAATTAATTATAGTATATCATAATTAAGAGACTATTCAAAAAAAAAGATATCCACAGTTGGTTAAGTTTAATTAAAGAAAAAGTTAAATTTAAATTTAAATTTATTGTTCTAATAATTAAATTATGCGAAAATTTATCCTTGACTTATTTTTCCCTATCCATTGCCTTGGTTGTCATCGAGAGGGAGAATTTATCTGTTTTTCCTGCCTCAAACAAGTCCCCTTAAATAGAGAACAGCTAACTAAATTCAGGCAAAAATCTCCTCTTACTGGTCTAATCACCGCTAGTGATTACGACTATCCATTAGTTAAACAAGCTATCCATCGATACAAATATGATTTTATTAAAGAGTTAGCTAAACCGCTGGGGAAATTGATGATTAAAAAATTGATCACTTGGCCAAAGACAGTTAAAAAGGACACTTTTTTGATTCCGGTGCCTCTGCATAAAAAACGATTACGTTGGCGGGGGTTTAATCAAGCCGAACTCTTAGCTAAAGTGGTCAGTCAAGAATTAAGGATTCCTTTAATTAATAATTTCTTAGTCCGAACAAGATATGGTTTGCCCCAGGTGCAAATTAAAAGCCCTCCAGAAAGAAAGGCCAATATCAAAAAAGCCTTCGAGATAGGGACAGTCCCTGCTTGGCAAGGACTATCCCTATTCAACAAAACCATCATTTTAGTTGATGATATTTCCACCACTGGAGCTACTTTAAAAGAGTGCGCCAAGACGCTCAAATCACTCAAGCCAAAAGAGATTTGGGGACTGGTGGTGGCGAAAGGGTAAATTGACTATTGGCTGATAAAATGGTAAAGTGAAAAAACAAGGAGGAGTGCGCCGAATGGTAAGGCAGCAGTTTGCTAAACTGTAACCGTGTAAAAAGCGGTTTGTGGGTTCGAGTCCCACCTCCTCCGCAGCTTAAAACTGGCGAGATGCCGGAGTGGACGAACTGGCGCTTGGCTTTATATTAAAGTAGTGGTTACAATTTAATAATAACATCATGGCGAGATGCCGGAGTGGACGAACGGGGCGGTCTTGAAAACCGCTGTATCCGAAAGGGTACCGGGGGTTCGAATCCCTCTCTCGCCGCATGGTCAATATCATCAACCTTAAAGAAAAAAACAAGTCAGAAGAGAAACAAGCCGCCCGAGAAAAAAGCCAGCCAAAGAAAGCAAAAAGTCATCTCGAATGGTCTGCTCCAGAATTTACTCAATATAGCAAGAGCAAATCCTGGTTCCTCATCACTGGCTTAATCGCTACTGGATTATTCCTTTGGGCTCTCTTAACTAAAAATATTATTTTTGCTCTCTTGATTGGCTTAAGTTATTTTTCGATAACTACTTATGCCCTAAAAAAACCGAAAGTCATCCAGCTAGTCATTACTTCCCAGGGCATCAAAATTGATAAAACTATTTATAATTTTGACAATTTAAAATCATTCTGGATTTTCTATAATCCACCAGAGGTAAAAGAAGTCAGCTTACAGAGCAAAAAAATAATTATGCCCTATATCAAAATTCCCTTAGGGGAAGAGAACCCAACTGAAGTGAGACGAATCCTAATTAAATATTTGCCCGAAAAAAAACAAGAAGAGTCTCTAATTGATAGTTTAGCTCGGAGTTTAAGATTTTGATATGTTAAGCGCCCATAGCTCAGTGGATAGAGCGTTTCCCTGCGGAGGAAGAGGTCGTAGGTTCGACTCCTACTGGGCGCACTATCTTGAGAATAAATTTAATGACCCTAACCTTAGAGACTAAAATTGAACAACTAAAAAAAGTAGGTCCCCTTTATTTAAGAAAGCTTCATAAGCTGAAAATAAAAACTATTCGGGACCTATTTTTTCATTTTCCTCATCGCTATGATGACTTCAGCCAACTTACCCCGATTAGTCAATTACAACTAGGCCAGCTGGTGACTATTTGTGGGAAGATTTCTGAGATTGGTTTAACTCGAACTCCCTGGCGAAAAATGACTATAGTTGAAGCAATCATCGAAGACAAAACAGGCACTATCAGGGCGGTCTGGTTTAACCAACCTTATTTAGTCCGCACCCTCCGCCAAGGAAAGATTGCTAACCTGGCTGGTAAAGTTGCTTTTGCTGGAAAGACGCTTTGTCTTTCCAACCCTGCTTATGAAGTAGTTAAGCCACAAAAAGAAACTACCCACACTGGTCGCCTTGTCCCGGTCTATCATGAAACAGCTGGTTTAAGTTCCCGCTATCTTCGTTATTTAATTAAACCTCTTTTACCTTTGGCCGATAAAATAACTGACTTCTTGCCTATGCCAATCAAAGGGGAATTTAAATTGATGAATCTGACTGAAGCAATTAAACAGATTCATTTCCCAGCTAATGCTTCTTTAGCCCAAGCAGCCCGGGAGCGTTTAGCTTTTGATGAACTTTTTCTAATTCAGTTAAATGTTCTTCGACAAAGACAAAAAATAAATCAAGAAAAAGCTCCGCCTATTCCCTTTAATCAAAAACTAATTAAATCTTTTGTTAAAAGCTTGCCTTTTAAATTAACCGATGACCAACGCCTAGCTGCTTGGGAAATTTTTCAGGATTTAACTAAAGGAAGGCCGATGAATCGACTGCTTAATGGCGATGTTGGCTCAGGCAAAACAGTGGTAGCGATGATGGCTGCCTTAGAGACGACCAAAGCTGGCTATCAAGTGGCTTTAATGGCTCCCACGGAAATTTTGGCCAAACAGCATTTTCAGACTTTTAAAGATTTGCTTACAAAATCTAAATTGAAGATTAGTTTATTGACTAGCTCTGATAATATTACTAATACCAATACAACGATTACTCGTCACCTACTTAAAAAGAAAATCAGCCGAGGGAAAATAGATATCCTTATTGGCACTCACGCCTTAATCCAAGAAGGACTAACTTTCAAAAAATTAGCTTTGGCTATTGTTGATGAGCAACATCGTTTTGGGGTGGCTCAACGAGCAGCTCTTCAAAGAAAAATTTATCAAATAGAAGATGGCTTACCCACTCTTCCTCATTTACTTTCCATGACGGCCACACCAATTCCTCGCACTCTGGCTTTAACCATCTATGGTGACTTAGATATTTCTCTTTTAAAAGAAATGCCCAAAGGCAGACAAAAAATTATTACTGAGATTGTGGCGCCAGCTAACCGCAAGAAAGCTTATAACTTCATCAAAGACCAGATAAAACAAAAGAGGCAGGTCTTTGTCATCTGCCCCTTAATTGACGAATCAGAAAAATTAGAGGTAAAATCAGTCACTCAAGAGTATGAAAAACTGTCTTCTAAAGTCTTCCCTAAATTTAAAATTGCTATGCTTCATGGTAAGCTCAAAGCCAAAGAAAAAGAAGAGATTATGAAAAAGTTTAAAAATAACCAAACAAATATTTTAGTCTCTACTTCAGTAGTTGAAGTAGGCATCGATATTCCCAATGCCACGGTAATGATGATTGAAGGAGCTGACCGATTTGGCTTGGCTCAATTGCATCAATTCCGTGGCCGGATTGGCCGAGGCACTGAACAATCTTATTGTCTTCTCTTTACTGACTCAATGGCTAAAAAAACCCATCAAAGATTAAAAGCTGTCTTAAAAGCTAAAGATGGCTTTGAATTAGCGGAAAAAGATTTAAAAATTCGAGGACCAGGCGACTTCACGGGAACTCGTCAGTGGGGACTACCTGATTTAACCATGGCTTCTTTAAGTGATTTGAATTTGGTTAGAAAAACCAGAGAGGCGGCCAAAAAAATCTTAGAAAATAATTTGTTTAATTCGACGCTGGAAAGTAAATTAAAAGAATTTCAAAAAAATATCCATCTGGAATAAACCAATACTTTTTAAAGATAGGGTTGACGAAAATAATTTATTAGTTTAAATTAAAAAGAGGAGAGGGAAGAAACATTAACAAATCTCAAAAAGGCAAAGGAGGGAACAGTGATGGAAGAGAAAGCGGCTAGAGTTAAGCTAGGAGAGATTGAGCGAAAAAATCTCAGAAGGAGACTGCTCAGAGAAAGGAGGAAATTTGAAAAGCAGCTCGAGCAAACCGACGAACGATCTATCGAAGTGCTTAAGGCAAATCCTGTCGCTACTTCAAGCCATATTGCTGACTGCATAGACAACGGAGAAGAAGAAGTAATGGAGAAGAGAAGAGGAACCCTGCAAAAGTGCATAGACAAATGCAATCAAGCTTTACGGCGGATTGCAGAAGGCACTTACGGAATTTGCTGCGAGTGCGGAGATCCAATCCCGATAGGTCGACTTGAAGCTGTCCCCCAGACCACTCTATGCGTCCCTTGTAAAAATGAAAAGAACTCTTCCATTAGATGAGTCTTTCTTTCTCTCGAGCCGGGATTCATTATAAATCAACCAAACTCATTTCCCGGCTTTTTTATTTACCCAGGAGCAGTTCCTCAGTGACCACTGAGAGGTCAGCCGTAGCTTCTTGCCTTCTTGGGAGTGACCCAAAAACCCATATATTTACCCAACATTAATCTGGTCTGGCTGTCTAAGCCAGGCAGGCAGCCAAAAATAAGAATGGTGAAAGGCAGTAAAACCCATTGAACAACCATACTTAAATCCTTAAACAAGTTCTTAATCAAGCCATATTCTTTAGGCCGCCGAGGTAAAAGTAAAGTGCTATAAATTGCCGAACCAATTAAACCAACCATAGCTAAAGTCATTAAAGTTCGGGTCACTCGAGGCAAATTATAAGATAAAAGAGTGATGTTAAATTTATGACCACCCAAAAACAAAGGCAGCCAACCTAAAAGAAATATAAGCAAAGCATTAGTTGCCCAGGACCAAAAACCTTCTAATTGAATCAAAATCCAACGGAGTTTTTTTCGCCAAGGAATCTTACCTTGAGTATCTTTATAAAATCCGAAAAACAAAAAGGGGATATTCTCTACTCCCCAACCCCAGCGTCGCTGTTGCTTGTAAATATTGATAGCTGTTTTAAAGAAAGTGGGCGCTAGATTTGCATCCATGGAGACCGGATAATACAAAGGAACAGTTCGGTAATTACCATTATAAAAAAGTAAATTTTGCCAGAAAATACGGGAATCTTCGGAAACCATATTGGTTGGCCAAAAATCCACTTCAACTAAAGTTTGAAAACTAATCGACTGAGAAGAAAAAGTTGAAAGTCGTTCTGGCCGCTGTTGTTGCATCATTTGCCAAAAGGTTCCTGAGGTAGCCACTACCCGGGAAATACAAGGCGCCCGCCAGATGTTGTTGTTATAAATAGGAATTGGTTGATAACTAGACTGAGTTGGTTTCTTGGCTGTCAAATAATAATAAGTTAAACAAGAAAAATATTGAGGATAGACCCGGGTATCAATATCAAAACAAGAAACAATAATATCTTGGTAAGGAATTCCTAAGGGGTCAATGATCTCCTTTTTGACTTGTCTGGCTGCCCAAGTAGAGTTAGATCCCTTACCAGCTAGTTCCCCAATAATATCTTGGGGGTGGACGGTAATCAGAAATTTATAGAACTTACTGCCAAATTCTTTTTCAATGGCTTGGGCTACTTTTTTACCTGTCTCGATAGTTCGTTCTTCCATAGCTAAAACAACCATCATTTTATCTTTAGGATAGGCTGAATTAGCAATCGCTTGGAAAGTTGCTCGGACCACCTCCAAAGGCTCCTTATATCTTGGCAAGATAACCAAGTGATGGATATTCTGCCAATTTTTCCCAGGAAGAGATTTCAATTTCCCTAACCAATCAATGGCCAAATTTTTTTTCATTTGAGAATAACTGGCTCTTAAATGAAGAGAAAGATAAATAGTTTTAAGTAACCAATGGACATCAAAGGCAATAATAAAAAGGGCTATCAAAACTGGCTTAAGCCAAGATAAAAAAATAACGCTGATAAGCGTTAGCCAAGCTAAAGTCCCTGGTAAAAGCTCAAAAGCCCGATAGAGTATTCTTTCTTTCGGGCTTTTCAAATCAGTTGTCTTGCCTATCTTTAAATAATACTTTTCCTTAGGGAGCATAAAAAATTTATAGTGAGCTTGTCGAACTATTAGTAGCCCCGAGGGGAGTCGAACCCCTGTTACCAGCTTGAAAAGCTGAGGTCCTAACCACTAGACGACGGGGCCTTATTCTTCTATAGCCTACTCAAAAATTCCTTTTTGGTCAAATGAAAAGCGGGGCCTTTGGGTTAGCCCCGCCAAATTTGCAATTAGCCTTCTAAGCGATTGGTGAATTCGAAGGCAACAACCTCGAAGCGACGTTTGATTTTCAAACTTAGGACATCGTTGAACTCATTATGTTGCTCAACGAAATCCTCGATAAATCGATACTCCCTTTTGCCGAGAATGGTCTTCAAAAGGGATAGAATCGGAGAAAAGAATGATTCATTCAATCTGAACCAAACCATCAAAGGATTGTCATTAAAGACCATCTGCCCTTCAGGATTTTTTTTGTGGAGTAGAAAGCCTGCGTGAGCTTTAAGAAGTTCGACGAGAAAGCCTTCGACTTGCTCATCAATGACTAGCTGCCTATCCTGAGCTTCCAATCTGAGTTGTTCCTTAATAGCAGCTTCCTGAACTTCTATTTCTTTGTTCTCGATTCTAATGCATCCCCGGCCAACCAACTCATAACTCATTGGCTCATCAGTCTTCTCTCGCCATTGCTTGACAACAAAGTTTCCCCCTTGGCTATCAGTAGCTTCAAAAAATCCTTCCCTGGTTGGGTCAGACCAAGGATCTTCGCTGGCATAAGAATTTCTTCTAACCTCCAATCTTTCCAACTGGTGGCCTTGATGGCGCTCTTCAAATTTTCCTCTTTCCTCTTCGGTTATAGAGAAGATTCCTGCCTGGAGTCGTTGTTGTTCCCCTGGCGAAAAATCACACGGAGTCAAGCTAATCACTTCATTGCACTTAACACATCTTAATAATCTATCTTTCATTTTTATCCACCTCCAAACTGTCTTTATTTTCAATCCGTACTCTTGCTAAAGAACCGCTAACAGTTTACCATAATAAAATTAAAAAGTCAAGTTAAAATAGTGGATATTTTATGTTATACTAAATCTATGATTATCCTGGGAATTGAGACATCTTGTGACGATACAGGCATTGCCCTGGTCAAATGCCGCAGCCCTCAAGGCTGTGAGATTTTATCTAATGTAGTTTCTTCTCAGATAAAAATTCATGCTCCCTTTGGTGGAGTGGTACCTAATTTAGCTGCCCGGGCTCATTTAAAGAATATTGAACCTTGTCTTTTGACTGCTCTTAAGGAAGCAAAAAATCCAAAAATTGATTTAATTGGGGTGACCACTGGACCTGGTTTGATTCCTTCTCTTTTAGTGGGAGTTAATTTTGCCAAGGCCCTGGCTTATAATTGGCGGAAACCAATTTTAGGCATAAACCACCTCGAAGCCCATATCTACGCCAATTGGCTAAAGCCAATTGGCGAAATTTCCAATTCCCAATTTCTAATTTCCAAAAATATTTTTCCAGCTCTCTGCCTGGTGGTCAGCGGAGGGCATACTCAATTGATTCTAATGAAAGGCCATGGTAAGTATAAGTTACTTGGCCAGACCAGAGATGATGCCGCCGGAGAAGCATTTGATAAAGTGGCTAAATTATTAAATCTAGGTTATCCTGGTGGACCAATTATTTCCCAAAAAGCTCAAAAAGGCAACTTCCAGTCATTTAATCTACCCCGACCAATGATTAACTCTCATAATTATGATTTCAGCTTTTCAGGACTGAAGACAGCAGTGCTTTACTTGGTAAAAGGACAAAGGCAAAAACAGGGACAATCTCTTTTGAGGCGTCCTTTAAGGACTGTCCCTCAGGGACTGTCCCTAAGAGTGCCGGATATCTGTGCCTCTTTTCAGCAGGCGGCCATTGATGTTTTAATTACTAAAACTATTAAAGCAGCTAAAGATTATAGAGCTAAAAGCATTATGCTTTCTGGTGGGGTAGCTGCCAATGACCAGTTGCGAAAACAATTCAACTCTCGGCTCTCCGCAGTCAGCAGTCAATTAAATTTTCTAGTCCCGCCAAAAAATTTATGTACTGATAACGCAGCCATGGTGGCCACGACTGCTTTTTATCGAACTCAAGCTAGTCAAAAACAAGATTGGTCCCAAATTCAAGCCCAGGCTAATTTAAAATTAGTTGCCTAAAAAGATTATTTTTGTTATACAGTAAATACTAGTTACCCTTCAACTCCCTGGTCGCCTAGAGCGACCGCTTCACTTAGGGCCCTTCAAGGCGGCCTGACTTCGTCAGATCTTGCTCAGAGAATACTTTATGAAAGAATTACCTAAGACCTACAATCCAAAAGCCAACGAAGATAGGATTTACCGACTCTGGGAAAGGTCGGGTTATTTTAATCCGGACAAACTACCGATTAGCCGAGAAAAGAAAACCAAAAAATACAGTATTGCTATCCCCCCACCCAATATTACTGGCGAATTGCACATGGGTCATGCTCTCAATGCCTTTGTCCAAGATATCTTAATCCGGCTAAAGCGGATGCAAGGTTATCGAACTTTATGGTTGCCGGGGACTGATCATGCTGGCATTGCTACTCAAAACGTGGTCGAAAAAGAACTGAAAAAACAAGGGTTGACTCGTTACGATTTGGGTAAAGAAAAATTCTTAGAAAAAGTTTGGGCTTGGCAAAAGAAATATGGCCATTTAATTTTAGAACAACTAAAAAAACTTGGTGCCTCTTGCGATTGGAGTCGGACTGCCTTTACCATGGATAAAGACTATCAAGAAGCAGTTAAGGCGGCCTTCCTTTATTATTATCAAAAGGGTTGGATTTATCAGGGAGAAAAAGTAATTAACTGGTGCCCTAGATGCCAGACCAGTTTATCTGATTTGGAATTGGAATACAAAGAGAAAAAGAGTCATTTGTGGTACATCAAATACAAACTCAAAAGTCAAAACCCAAAAATCAAAAATTATATTGTGGTAGCTACCACTAGACCAGAAACGATGTTGGGCGATACGGCGGTGGCGGTTCATTCACAGGACAAAAGGTATAAAGATTTTATTGGAAAAACAGCTATTTTACCTTTGGTTAATCGGGAAATTCCTATTGTAACTGACCAACTAGTTGATCCAGAATTTGGTACCGGAGCAGTCAAGGTAACTCCAGCCCATTCGCCAACTGATGCAGAAATTGGCTCAAGGCACAATCTGCCTTCGATTCAGGTTATTAGTGATAAGGGCCGAATGACTAAACAGGCAGGCCAGAAATTTGCTAGTTTAACTGTTTTAGAAGCCCGTCAAAAGGTCGTCGAAGAGTTAAAAAAAGAAGGCCTCTTAGAAAAAACTGAAGATTATTCTCATCAAATTCCTCATTGCTACCGCTGCCATAGCGACATCGAGCCACTAATTAGTCAACAATGGTTTCTTAAAATGGATAAATTAGCCGCCCAGGCAATTAAAGCTGTTAAAAGCGGCCAGATTAAATTTCATCCCAAGCGTTGGGAAAAAGTATATTTTGACTGGCTAAATAATATCAAGGATTGGTGTATTTCTCGGCAAATTTGGTGGGGACATAAAATACCAATTAAGGGAGTTGATGATGTTTTAGACACCTGGTTTTCTTCAGCCTTATGGCCCTTGGCCACTTTTGGTTGGCCTAAGGCAACTGGTGATCTTAAGAAATTTTATCCCACTGATACCTTGGTCACTGCCCGAGATATTATCAATCTCTGGGTAGCTCGGATGATTTTTTCTGGGCTAGAATTAGTTAAAAAAATACCCTTTAAAGATGTAATTATCCATGCTACTATCTTAACTAAGGAGGGAAAACGAATGAGTAAATCTTTAGGTACCGGTCGTGACCCCATGGACTTAGTTAACCAATACGGTGCCGATGCCACTCGCTTTGGCTTGATTTATCAAGCTCTGGGTAATCAGGATATCCGCTTCTCTGAAGAAAATATAGTTATGGGGAAAAAGTTTGCTAATAAAATATGGAATGCTAGCCGATTTGTCTTAGGACAAATCGGAAATAACAAATTACAAATTACAAATCACAAACAAACTACAAATTCCAAATTTCAAACAAAAATCACTCCAGCCGATAGAAAGATTCTTAAACAATTGGAAACAACCACTCGAAAAGCAACCGAAGACTTAGAGAATTTTCGTTTTGGGCAAGCAGCTCACTCAATCTATGATTTCTTCTGGCACGATTTTTGTGACAAATATATTGAAGCTTCTAAAAAACAAGATATTTCTCAAACCAGACAAGTTTTGGCTTATGTTTTATTGAATTCTTTAAAATTACTTCATCCTTTTATGCCTTTTGTTACCGAAGCTATTTATTTAAAGTTACCTTTCAAGGAAAAGGAATTTCTGATGATTGAGGATTGGCCAGAATAAAGAAACCGAGTCGAAAAGAGTTCAGGGTGGCCATTTCGAGAAGCCTAGATGACAAAAGATAACAGCTAGCTTGATGTACTAATAAAGAACTCTTTTGTCATCTCGGAGCAGCGGCTTAAATTATAAGAAGAAGACAAATTAGGTCACGGCCGCTGCGTCTTCGAGAAATGATTACCCTGAACTCTCTCCTATCTCTTGCTCTATGTCCTATCCCTTTTACATAATTCTCGGCTTTGTGCCCAGTATAATCTGGCTATCTTTTTATCTAAGAAAAGATGCTCATCCAGAACCTAATTCGATGGTTTTAAGAATCTTTATCTGGGGAATGCTTCTCGCTCCTTTAGCTATTATTTTAGAAATAATATTAATCTGGTTTATTAATCCTAGCCTTAACCCTTTATCTCTTTTATCCCAAATGACTAGAGACCACTTCTTTAAAATTATCTTAGCCAGTACTCTTATTCCTGCTTTAGTCGAAGAATATTTAAAATATTCGGTAGTCAAATTTAGAGTTCTTAGAAATCCTGAATTTGACGAGCCAATTGATGCTATGCTATACTGTATTATAGCTGGCCTAGGTTTTGCCGCAGTGGAAAATTTACTCATTCTTTTAAAATTCCCCTTGCCCCCTTTAGGAGAAGCTCTTAGCACTATTGGCCTTCGTTTTCTTGGGGCAACTTTAGTCCATGCCCTTGCCTCTGGCGTTGTTGGTTATTGGCTCGCCTTAGGCTTGCTTTATGCTAAGCAGAGAAAAAAATTAATCTTAATTGGTTTAACTATTGCTATTATTTTCCATAGCTGCTATAATTACCTTGTCATCACGGCTCTTAGTCAAGAAGCCCTTTATCAAAGAATAACTTTTCTTTCTGTTATTGCTTTTCTTTTGGTGATAATGGCTCTTCTAGTTTCTTATTGCTTCCGGAGATTAAAAAAGCAACAAGCTATTTGTAAAATATAAATCACAAATCAATCTCTAATTTAACCATTAATAATCTCGAATAACTTGGCGGTTATTCGAGCCAGAATTCGAGATTGATTAGAGAAATATTTATGGCAAAAAAACCATCATTTTTCGAAAGATTAACTGGAGCTAGTTGGGCAGAAGATAGACCTCTCGAGCGAGAAGAAAAAATTAGAAAACCAATAAAAGTTGGGAAAACCAAATCTATTAAAAAAGATATTCCTGTGGAAAAAGAAAAGAAAGTTTCGCCGCCTCGGAAAAAAGAACCAGAGGATTGGCTAGCTGAATCTGAGGGACAGCTAACTATTGATGTCTATCAAACTCCTAATGAAATAGTCATCAAATCGACTATTGCCGGAGTTAAGCCGGAAGATATTGATATTACTATGACCAACGACATGATTACCATAAAAGGCTCTCGAGAAAAAGACGAAGAAGTTAAAGAAGAGGACTACTATTATCAAGAATGTTATTGGGGAGCTTTTTCCCGTTCGGTTATTTTGCCAGTTGATGTTGAGGCCGACAAAGCCCTAGCCAAAATGAAAAATGGCATTTTAACTATCAGATTACCCAAGGCGGAAAAAGTAAAGACCAAAAAAATAGAAATAAAAACGGAATAGAATCAACCAACAGTAAATGGAATAAGGGCACCAGAGATGGTGTCCTATTTATATCTAGTTAGTCATGCTATCATAAAAATATGAAGAAAATCTATCGCCAAATAACCATCGCTAGTTTAGCTGTTTTGGTTAGCTTGGTTTATCTAACTTTCTTTCTCCAAGTCGCCAATAATCAAAAAATTGCTTGGGGAATTAAGATTGCTGATGCTAATATTGGCGGGCATAATCCTCAAGCCTCTCAAGAAATTCTAAAAGAAAAATGGGCTCATCTAACCAATCAAGAAGTAACTCTTCTTTACCAAGGCCCCCCAGACTCTCCTAGCTTAGAAAAAGAAGTGACTTGGTCAGTTAAATTAACCGACTTAGGATTTCAAATTGATTATCAAGCCACCATTAGTCAGGCCTATCAAATTGGCCGACAGCCAAATATCTTGGCTAGCTTCAAAGAACAATTAGCTGCTTTGGTTGGCCACTATAATCTTAAGCCGGTTTATAAAATTGAGGAGGAAAAATTTAAAAATAAAACTGCCGAACTATTTGCTGAGGTTGAAAAGCTAGCTCAAAATGCTTCTCTAGTCTTTGACCAAGAGTCCGATGATTTCATCCTTATTCATTCTACCAACGGCATCACCATAGATAGAGAACAATTATTAGCTGAGTTGTCAAAGCAAATTCAATCTCTCTCTCTTTCTCCCATTAATTTAAAATTGGTGGTTGATTATCCCTCAATAAGAAACAATGAGGTTGAATTAGCTCGTCAAAAAACTCAGCAAATTTTAGCTAATTTACCCTTTCAATTAACCTTTGAAGGAAGAGCTTGGATTATTAATAAAAAACGCTTGGTTGACTGGATAGAGTTTGAGCCAATCAAAGAAGAGAATTCTGATAATTTTATTCTAGGCCTTTTCTTAAGCCAAGAAAAAATTAAAAAATATCTAACTAACATAGCTTTTGCCCTGGGGCCTCAGCTAGTCAATGCTCAACTTCAAACAGAAGGGAATCGAGCGGTTATTTTCTCTCCAGGCAAGGCCGGCATCAAAGTAGAAATAAACCAAACGGCTGCTCAATTAAGTCAAAATATCCTGGCTAGCCCCCCCCTTAAAAAAACAACTATTATTGCCCAAAAAACCTTGGCGATAATAACTCTAGAGCAAACCAATGAGTTAGGTATTAACACTTTAATTGGCCAGGGCACTTCCAATTTTGCTGGTTCACCAAAAAACCGCATCCATAATATTAAAACTGGGGCGGCTAAATTTAATGGCTTAATCTTAAGCCCTGATGAAGAATTTTCTTTTAATACTTTTTTAGGTGACAGTGGCCCAGAAGGAGGGTTTTTACCAGAATTAGTTATTAAGAGAAAGAAAACTATTCCTGAATATGGTGGTGGGCTCTGTCAAGTTTCGACCACTTTTTTTCGGGCAGCAGTTAATACTGGTTTAAAAATTACCGAACGAGCCCCTCATGCCTTTCCAGTTGAATATTATTATCCCCATGGCTTTGACGCCACTGTCTATGATCCTCATCCTGATTTGCGCTTTATCAACAACACGCCAGGGCATCTTCTAATTCAGGCAGCCATTGAAGGAACTTACTTGACTTTCAATTTTTATGGCACTGATGATGGCCGAGTGGTTAAACTCAAAGGACCTTATGTTTTAGAATCAAAAGAAGACGGCTCGATGAAAACCGTCTTAACTCAAGAAGTCTATCAAAAAGACGAATTAATTGAAGAACAAACCTTTTATTCTAATTACCAATCCCCGGATTTGTATCCCGTAGAGACTGGGGTTTCTGAAGACGCTGAATAAACGGTGCGGACGGTGGGACTCGAACCCACACGGGATAACTCCCACATGGTCCTAAGCCATGCGCCTATACCAATTCGGCTACGTCCGCTTAGTTGTATTCTAAACCCTTTCAAAATATTAATCAACCCTTGACTTTTTTATATATATTGTATATAATATGGGAAAATAAAATTTAGCCAAAGGAGGGATTTAATAGGTTCTTTAACTTAAGAATAACTATTCATTACTGAAGAGAAAGGAGTGATTGCAATGAGAGAATTTTTACAAAGAGAAGGATGGTTTACTTTAGGCATGTTGGCCATGGTTCTTGGAAGCTATCTTCTTATCCAACGAATCCAATTCTCCACTGGGACAAAACTGTTCCTTGGATTTGTCGCCTTGCTCTTGCTGATTCTTTTATTCGGCGGGGCAGCCATGGCCGCAAAAAAAAGAGAAGAAGCCGGAGAGAAAGAAGAAGTCAAGGAAGAGAAAAGAAAAGATTGGCTTCTCGGCGGGATTGTCAGAAATATACCGGCCAATTATGCTTGGGTCTTGAGAAGTGCTTGGGGGTCTAACATAGATAAGGTTGATAAAAAAGGGAGGCGGTTTGGCTACAAAATAAGAAGAGAGGGATGGAATTGGTATCTTCCCTATCTTCTTCACATTGACGTTGATTGTGTCGATTTATCACCTCAACCAAGAGACCCTAAAGCGATTACCGTCAATACAGCTGACAATCAAACAGCTATTATTGACTGGCGAATCGTAACGATTGTCTCTGACCCGGCTCTATTTGCGGTTAAAGTCAATGGCAACAGAATAGAATTTGAAGACCAGGCAGCCACCGTTTTCATTAACCAGAGGTGTTCGGAGGAAACCCAGCAAAAACTTACCAAATTTTCTGAGGGTCAACTCCGAAAGATGGGAGGAGAAGTGAGAGATAGGTTCAACGAGGAAGTCGAGAATTTCCTGGGCATTAAAGCTGAGGCCATAGAAATCCAAAAGATTTTACCGCCTGAAGAAGTCAGGACAGCCGCCGAATACGAAACAGTGACCAAAAGAAGGAAAGAGGTAGCTCGTCATAAAGGTGTAGAGTTGAGCAGGATTATTGAGGCGACAAAATCCGACCCAACCAAAATCGTCATGATGGATATGGCTCGGGATGTGGTGACCAATCTAGTTGATATCGTAGTCAACGCAGTCCGAACTTATCAAGAGACAAAGAATCAAGAAGCCAAAGAAAGGAGTGAGGAAAAATGAGTAGATATAGAATCGGATTGACTGTCTTAGGAATACTCTTTGTGGTAATAGCCATTTTCTCCTCAATGGTAGGAGTAGGGCTTTTCAAGGGCCTTCTTATCTTAGTAGGCCTTATCCTGCTGACTATCATCTTAATAGGAGGAATGATTTACTTAGGTCCAGGTCCTTTTTGGTGGAACTATTTCAAGCCTGCCTTTGCCAATCCGGTGGCCTGGGGATTTCTCCATATAGGGTTTGCCCTTCTGTTTTGGGAGACCTCGGGAGAAATTTGGAAAGTCTACTGGAAACCTCTCTTAGCCTTGGAGCTTTCCGTCTTCGTCTTATGTGGCATCACCAATAAAAAGAAGCCTTTTGAGAAGCGGCTTTCTCGAATACTCTTGGAAATGCAGTTTGTCTATTTATTTGCCATTGCCGGAACAATGATCTGCCTTGGACTCTTCTGGGGAGAATTTGCCGCTAACCTGGATAGGGCAGCGCTCTCTAGATTAATGAACTCGAAAGTTGAACTGGCTATAGCAAATATCGAGAGGCTCGCCAAAGACCATCAGGCCAGACCTTTCCTCAGGGAACTAAATATGCTCGCCAAGGAGAGCAAGAAGAGAATCCTTTCGAAGGCCGAGCTGAAAAGAACAGACAAGTTGAAAGCAACCATTCAAAAGATATATGCGGTGCTACCGGAAAAGCGGATAAACTGGAAAAAATTGTGGTCTAGGCCTGAAGCCCAAGCTAAGGAAGTTCGACCTAAGAAAGTTCGGCAGCTAATTGGTATTTTCAAACTGCCCATCGGAGAGGAGATAGTCGGCAAGGATGCCAAGGGCCGACAATTACGGTACCAGAAAGGCGAGGTAATAAGACTAACTCAGCTCACTTCCCCACCAGGAAAATACTGGTTCATCAATAAGGAAAAGATCCCTTCTTTTCTCATCAAGAAGCGAGTTTGTGTAACTGGGTCAGCCGTAGGTGACGGGGTGATTGAACTGAAAAATGACGCAGGGAAAGAGCTGATGGTCCAGGTCCAAATTAAGACCTGGAGGAAACGAAGGAGGTAATAAAGACACCAAAAGCCAGGCAAGCAGAGATGCTTTCCTGGCTTTCTTTTTTTAAACTAAAAAATGCCGGATTAGAAATCAATCCTTGAAAATATCTTCTTTTAGACTCTAGCTAAGCTCCCACTAACTGCCTGATTACTGAAACTAAACCCTTAGCCAAAAAGGCAATACCGATACCAACTAAAGCATAAATTAACAGTTTTCTGGATGAGGCTATGGCTGTTTCATCTCCCCCGGCTGTCATCCATCTGAAAGCAGCATACAGTAACATAACTACGGCAACAGCTAAAATGATAGTGAAAAGCCAAGTTGCCGCTGTATCTATTAAGTTGATTATGTCTTCTATAGAAGTTACTGGTTCAGGCGGCGGCTCTACCTGAGCAAAAACCGGTAAAGCAAACCCCCATAAAGACATCAAGGATAGACCGGCAATAATTTTTCTTTTCATTTAATTTAATTCACCCCCTTTCTTTTAATTTTAAGTTATTTAACTAGCTCCTAAAAATTCTTTAATCAAGGTGGTTATACCTGCCCCACATAAACAAATAATTAAACCAACCACTGCCCAAAACATTGTTTTTTTAGCCTTGGCTACCTTTGGATCACTGCCACCTGAAATCAAAAACTGAAAACCGCTCCAAAGAAAGACCACCGTAGCTAAGGCAATGCCAATATTAAAAACCCAAGTGGCAATACGACTGACTAATTCCTCAAAATCTTCTGTCCCCAGCGGATTCTCTATTTCCGTAGGCGGAGGGGCTTGAGCTTTAATCCCAATCAGCGGCAGACCAATTATAAAAAATGTTAAAATAAAAAATAAAAAGGGTAAATTTTTAAAATTATTTCTAAGCATAGATATAATTTTTAAGTCGGTGGTGCTAAACAAGAAGGAAATTTGTTCCAAGCAGCGCTAAATTCTCCGCTGGCCAGAGTCTTAAATATAGTATCAATTAAAAGCCAAGAGCAGAAAACAATAATCAAACCAATAGCTGTATTAAGAAAAATCTTTTTCCCTAAGCCGACTCTTTCTTCACTGCCGCCAGAAGTCATAAAAATAACACCGGCGGAAATAAATAAAAGAGCGGCCACAGGAATGGACAATTGCCAAACAATAAAGTTGATGATATTGCTGCCCAGCTGCCAGAGATGACAAAGAGCACAAGGCTCTGGATTCTCTTCAGTGCCGCAAGGAACTATAGCTGCCCAAGCATTGGCTGCCCAAATACAACTAAATATTATTAAACAACTGGTTAAAATTTTCTGATAGTTTTTCATTGACTTACTTTTTCTCCTGCATCAAAAGAGTTACTTGGCTGACTGCTTTATTAATAGCATCTTCAACTGTTGCCTCACCTAATACTACTGATTCTATCACATCAGCTAAAATAGTTTCAATAGCTGAGTTATCCACTTGATACCAAGAGTGAGCAGTCAATACCTGTTCGGCAAAAATACCCAAGTCTGGATCATCCTTCTGCCAAAGAATTAAATCACGACGAGCGGGAGGTTTTCTAGTAGCATATAAATACTTCTGGGCATTTTCTTTTTGAGTCAACCAAATGATAAATTGCCAAGCCGTCTCAGAACTTAGAGAGTTACGAGAAACAGCCAATCCCCAATAATTAGCGTAATTAACGTCTTGGGTGGCGGTCTTAATCTGGGGCATTGGAGCAACGGCAAAGTTTAAATAGGGGGACCTGGCTTGAATAGTCGGCAGATGATAAGAATAATTTAACATCATAGCTACTTTTCCTTCATAAAAAGCATCGATAGAATAATGCATTCGTGTATTCCAGGCATAAACCGACTTAAGCGGGTTGGCAAAGTCAGTATAAAACTCTAGGGCTCTTTCTCCGGGATAATATCTTTCTCCTTCAAAGTCAACTGACTGATTAAAAATAGCTTTAGTTCTCTCTGGATTAACCATTTGTGCTCCAGACTGAAGCATTAAGAGGGAAAGAATATCAGTAGAGCGATTAACATTACGAGCTGTCCCTAAGGCTGCCCCTCCTCGAATAATATTTCCTCTGTCATCTTTAACGGTCGTTTTTTCTACATCAGTCAGAAGTTCTTCCCAGGTGGCCGGCGGCTGAGGAATGCCGCTGTTATTAAAAATATCTTTATTATAATAAAGAGCTAAAGTATCGATGCTCAAAGGAATAGCTGTGATATAGCTACCTTTAACAAAGTCATTAATGACGACATCAGCAAAGCTGTCTTTGAATTCTTTCAGAGGAAGTAGTTTTGAAGGAGCAGCGATAATTTTATCTTCATATCTAGGCAGCCAAGTGTGGTGCATCATAAAAATATCTGGGCCTCGGCCGCTGGCCATTGCTTCTAAGAGATCTTGTTCGTAAGTTTGATAGTTTTTTTTGTAATATTTAATTTTAATTTGGGCAAATCCTCTACTAAAATCACTAATTAAGGGCCGGAAAACATCTGAGTCATCAAAAACTCCCCAAAATTCTAGTTCTGCCTTTTTGGGTCCCTTTTCCTTGCAGCCAGGGAAAGTAGCCGCCAAACCGAAAATAAGGATGGGGATAAGAATAGTATAGAGAGTGGTGATTTTTGCTTTAGGCACAAGCAGGAAATCTAATAATTTTCAATTACCAATTTTCAATTTCCAATGAATTTTCAATTAATCAATTTTTAAATAATAGCCCATCTTGTGATAGGTTTGTTAGGCCTTGGGATGGTTCGGCCAAATTGAAAATTGAAAATTTTAGTCAAGTTTTCTAAAAACTAATCCATAATGCTGATTATCTACGGCCAATTCTCTATCCAGGGCTAATCCCTCAGCTTCAACTAATTGTTGAGCTTCTTTTTTGGAAATCAACCAGCCATCTTTGGGAGCCAAAGTAGTGCCAGCAATCCAATCGATTAAAATCAATTCTCCCTCCTCTTTTAAAACCCTCTTAGCTTCCTTTAAAATTTCGGGTTTTTTTTGCGATTGAAATAAAATATTAGCTAAGATAACCAAATCCATTGAATCATCTCCTAATTTCGAACTCTCTAAAATTTCGAGATTACAACGAATAGTCTTAATGTTAGAAACCTTCTCTAATTTAGCTTGACTCCTTACTGCTTCTAAAGCTTCTCCCAGTACATCAAAGGCATAAACTATGCCTTGATTAACTATTTTAGCCAAGGGGATAGCAAAATATCCGCGACCACAACCAAAATCAGCTACCTCCATAGTGTCACGGATATCTATTTGTTCTAAAATGCTTTCTGGCTCGAGAAAGCCACCAGTCCCCTGCTCCATAAAATTTTTAATTTTTAATTAAATCTATATACAGGCTATCGAGGCTACTTTATCTCCCCTAGCCACCTTCATAACTTTAACCCCTTGGGTAGCCCGACCTAAAGAGGGAATATCTTTAAGTTTGGTTCTAATAGCTTGTCCCTTCTGAGATATGGCGATTAAATCTTCCTGCTCCTCTCTTAAAATCTGACTAGCGACAATATCTCCAGTTCTTTTAGTCAGTTTGGCTGTCTTGATTCCCAAGCCTCCTCTCTTCTGTAATTTATAATACCTTAAATTAGTCTTTTTACCAAACCCATCCTCAGTGACCACCAATAATTTTAAATTTCTATTTCTCAGTTCCTTCTCTATTATATCCATTCTAACCAATTTATCATCTTCCCTCAAACTAATTCCTTTCACCCCGGCGGCTGCTCGTCCCATTGGCCTGACCTCGCCTTCCTTAAAACGGATACTTTGGCCCTTAGCAGTAACTAAAATAATTTCGTCTTGACCAGAAGTAAGCTTGGCCCACTTTAACTTATCTCCCTTTCTCAAATTAATGGCCGCCAAACCACTTCTTCGAACATGGCTAAATTCTTCTATCTTCGTTCTCTTAATTATACCATTTTCAGTGGCCATAACCAAATATTTCATCTCTTGGTCTTTGCCGATAGCAATAACGGCGGTAACCTGTTCAGCTGAGCTTAGCTGAAGGATATTGACAATAGCTTGGCCACGAGCCACTCTACTCGCTTCGGGAATCTCGTAGGCCTTAGCCTGAAAAACGCGTCCTTGGTCAGTGAAAAATAAAAT